>JAVWYC010000167.1:0-4038 GCA_036661755.1 Mucinivorans sp.
AAAAAGTCACCCAAAACTTTTTTTGAAAAACTTCGTTTTTCTGAACCGGCTCGCGAGAAATTAGTTTTTCTTAACTGCTCTCTGAACCAGCTCTTGAAAACGGCGCTTCTCCCAGCCGACGCTAGCTTAGCTCAAAACACCCCGAACAACTATCAATATTGCTCGCTCTCGTTAGGAAAATCACCACTCTTTACATCGGCATTATAAGCAGCAATAGCCCCAGCCATCTGCTTACCCATATCAGCGTAACGACGCAAAAAACGTGGCGAAAACTCGGAAGTAATACCCAACATATCATAAATAACCAACACCTGACCATCAACACCACCACCAGCACCAATACCTATCACCGGAATAGTGAGCTCCGAAGCCACACGAGTAGCCAAAGCCGCCGGAATCTTTTCGAGCACCAAACCAAAACAACCTGCCTCCTGCAATAAATGAGCATCGTGTATCAATTTCTCGGCCTCACCCTCCTCCCTAGCCCGCACAGTATATGTCCCAAACTTGTTGATGGATTGAGGCGTCAACCCCAAATGACCCATCACCGGGATCCCTGCACTCAATATACGTCGCACCGACTCCAAAATCTCCTCGCCACCCTCGACCTTCACCGCGTCGGCCTCGGTCTCCTTCATAATGCGAATGGCCGAACTAAGCGCCTCCTTGGAATTACCCTGATAAGTACCAAAAGGCATATCCACCACCACCAAAGCTCGCTCGACAGCCTTGGCCACCGCACGACCGTGATAAATTATATTGTCCAAAGTGAAAGGAACCGTTGTCACATGACCTGCAATGACATTCGAGGCCGAATCACCAACCAAAATCATATCAATTCCGGCCTTATCCACAATGCCTGCCATCGTGTAATCGTATGAGGTGAGCATAGATATTTTTTCGCCACGCTCTTTCATTTGCGTCAAGCGGTAGGTTGTCACAACCCGTGTCTTTGATTCTACTGACATTCCTTTTTTTTAATTTATTCTATCGTATTATCTTCTTCTATTTCCATGGCCGACGATAATTCGACTGGCATTTTCTTTGTTATCTTGACCCCCAAATCACGCAACCTTTCGGCTCGACGAACCAAATTGCCCGCCCCAAGAGTGAGTTGCCCCATCGCTCGTTGATGCGCGGCCGCCGTTTTGTCGATCGAACGCCCCACTTCAATAAATGTTTCGGCAAAGCCAACTAATTTGTCATACAAATCGCCACCCTGACGCGCAATTTCGATCGCACCCTTGGATTGCGTATCGCGACGCCAAAGATCATCAACTATTTTCAGTATTCCAAATAAATTTGAAGGCGAACTGAGTATAACTCCCTTTTCGTAGGCCTCGTTCCACAGCTCGGGAGTAGTCTGCAAACCAAGCAATAACGCCGGTTCTGTGGGTACAAACATGATTACAAAATCGGGCGAGGTTCCCAATAATTTATCGTATCTTTTGGCACTCAACTCGGCAATATGCGACCGAAGAGAGGTGATATGAAGCGCCATGGCGCGATCGACCGCAGCCGCATCGCCGGCTTCGGTATAAGCCACATAGGCCGTCAAGGAGACCTTGGAATCGATGACCACCTGTTTTTGATCGGGCAAATTCAATATCACATCCGGGCGCAAATTGGCCCCCGCTTCGCTCTTCAAATTTGGTTGAACCACAAAATGGACACCACGACGAAGCCCCGAATTTTCGAGCAACGTTTCTAGTATCATTTCGCCCCAATCGCCCTGCGTTTTAGAGTTACCACGCAAAGCTTCGGTCAAGTTTTGGGCTTGTTGACTCATCAAAAGATTGAGCTCGGCCAACCTCTTGACCTCACCCGCCAGCGCAAAACGTTCTTTGCCCTCGCTTGCTATTTTCTCACGAAAGTCGCGCAAATTATCTTGCAACGGACGCAAAAGATTGGTCATACTCTCGCTAGCCACAAGATTCATAGTGCGCGATTTTTGTTCCAAAATATCGTTGGCCAAGATCGAAAAATCTTTAGAAAATTTTTCGGTCAACTCCGCACGCTCGGCCGATAGCACCTCGTTGAGTTTCGATGCGTGAGCCTCTTGTACCGCTATTCGCTCTTTGAGCACAGCCACCACCGTATGGGCGGCCGCCGCCTTGCGCCACTGATCCAACCATAGCCACACAAAAAGAGCGGCCACCAAAAAGAGCACCACACAAAGCAAAAGCAACAGGTCGTTACTCATCGCCAAGGGCTTTCTTGACCTCGGTTTCTGCCTTTTTGAGCTTCCCTTGACACATGGCAATGAGCCCGGTAGCCTCGGCCACCATGGCACCCAAATTGTCTACATCGAGCGAGGCATCTTGCATGGCGCGTATTATCTGTTCCACTCTGGCAATAGCCTGAGCATAAGTCATCTCTTGTTCCATTATTCTACTTTTGTTTTTATTGTTCCGTCTGTTAATTCTATATTAAGTATCGCACCCGACTGCGCTTGGCTCACACTTTTAATGGCACGACCATCGTCACTCTTGACAATAGAGTACCCCATTTTCAGTATCGACCGTGGATTGCGATTTTCGACCTTCCAAGCCAACAGTTCGAGCATGGAGCGCGCTTTTTCTATCGCTACGCTCACCACGCTCTGCACACGTCCCTCGACCTGTTGCAAAGCATTCACTTGGCGAGCCACCACCGTCGAGGCGCCAAGGGTAGTATCGGCTGTTAATTTTTCGAGTTTCAAGCGTGCCATGTGCAATTTATCGATGGTGAGTTGGCTGAGCGTTGTGGCCACTTTATTCAAACGCGCCGACTCACCCAGAAACACATTTTGAGCCACACCAATGGTGGCTTCCATCATTCGCTCCAAGCGAGCATTAATCATCGCCACCCGTTCCACCAAGCCTGCTGCAACGGCCGTTGGTGTTTTGAACGAGTGGAAGGCCACCAGATCGGCCACGCTGGTATCTTTTTCGTGCCCAATGCCAGTCATCACAGGCAACTCAAAACGTGCAATAGCGGCTGCCAAGGCATAACTATCGAACCAGCGCAGATCGCTAGCCGAGCCTCCACCGCGAATGATGATCACCGCGTCAAATTCGGCAGCCCGTTTCGATATTTTTTCGAGCGCCGCAATCACCGAGCGTTCGGTTTGTTCGCCTTGCATGGCGGCCACAAAGAGTTGACAATTAATATCATAGGGCGAAGCTTGGATCTGTTTCATGAAATCTTCGTAGCCTGCTGCCGTAGCCGAAGAGACGACCGCAAAACGTAGGGCAACAAGTGGCAACGCAAATTCACGTTGCATGTCCATGAGATTTTCTTTTTCGAGTCGAGCAATGGTAGCTCGGCGTTCGCGTTCGCCTTCGCCAACGGTATATGTGGGGTCGATGTCGCTCACAAGTAGCGAAAGGCCGTAGACCGGATGATAGTTCACCGCCACACAGAGCAAGACTTTCATGCCGGCTTCGAGCGTCATTCCTGTTGATTGCAGGAAGTATGAGGCGATCATATTATATTGCTTTGCCCAGATAGCGGCGCGGAACTCAGCCAGTGGAGCTCCTCCGGTGGCTGGTCGTTCGACCAGATTCATATAGCAGTGTCCCGACGAGGTATTAACTTTGCACTCCGATATTTCGGCCACCACCCATTCTTGTCCAGGCAGCACATTTTGCACAGCGATATTCACGCGTGAGGCCAGTGCAGAGAGGGATATGTAATTTTTATTTTGTGTTTGCATGTTCGAGGGGGTGATTTCGGGGGGCATCATTGGCGGCATGGGGTTCAAAAAATCATTAATTGGCTTTTCGTTTTTGAGTCAGCCTATATTTTCAACTTTCAGCGACCGTTCTAGGATACAAAGTTATCATTTTTTATAGTTTATTTAATCTTCCGGGTTAAAAAAAGGGATTGTTGGGGTTGGGGGGGTGAGATTTCAGTTTGATGAATTTTTATTCAGTTTCAACTTTAGTTATTCACTGCAATCAAATGCCACTTATGTGGCCGCGGGTTTGGGGCGCGTAGCCCCAAGTAGCGCGGTTGTGGCGGAACGCGAGAGGTTTGCGTTAGCTGCACAGCTAG
>JAVWYC010000168.1:0-3939 GCA_036661755.1 Mucinivorans sp.
AAAACTTCGTTTTTCTGAATCGGCGCTTGAAATTTTTGTTTTTCTGAACCAGCTCTTGGAAACTTTGCTTTTCTTAACTGCTCTTGAAAGCTTAGTTTTTCTTAACCAAACCTAGCGTAGCCATACGCGATCACTACCTTTTTTATCATAAATATTGCGTTTGTCTCAAAAAATACGTAACTTGCTCAAACAATTAATACACAAAACGTATAAACAAAACCCGAAAGTTCATACTTCAATAATAGATACCTAATCCATCGAAACAATGAACAAAATCCTCAATAGCTCAGCCTTCACCAATGTCTTCTGGCTACGTAAACCAACCCCCAAAGCATGGGACCTATGGCCCGGAGGAGTGTTGGAACTCTATGCCACCATACCGCCAACCGACCGCATCGTTATCGTCGGAGCTGACAACGAAATCGGCAACTGGGACCCCATGCACGGAATGGATCTCCTGTGCGATAAACTACCATTGTGGTACTTGCCTCTCGATCGACTGAATCTCGCACAAAATACTGAATTCAAATTCGTCATCATGCGCGATCAAAAAGTCGTAGCCTGGGAAAATGGCGATAATCGTCGCTGGGAAAGCAATGCAACAACCAAATATATGAACCTGGGCGAATTTCGAGCTGCTCAAGAATATTTCCCACGTTTCGCCGGCGTTGCAATCCCCCTCTTCTCTCTGGTTAGCCACGAAACAGAAGGCATTGGCGACTACCTCGCCCTGGGCGATATGGCCCGCTGGAGCGCCGCGGCAGGCCTACGCGCCGTGCAACTGTTGCCAATCAACGACACAACAAATACCCACACATGGCACGACTCATACCCATATAGCGCAATCTCTGTCTTTGCGCTCAATCCACTCTATATCCGCGTGCAGGACGTCGACCCGCTTTCTGACGTCTCGGCACTCAAAGTGCTCAACAAACAAGCCACACTCAATTACGATCAAGTCGATCACGAAAAATGGCGCCTGCTACGTGAAGCCTATGCACGCCAAGGAGCCACAGTGCTCGCAAGTGAAGAGTTTCACGAGTTTTATCTACACAATCAAACGTGGATTCACCCCTATGCGGCCTTCTCTGTGCTGCGCGACAAATTTGGCACGACTGATTTCGCGCTTTGGGATGCGCCATACAATGTTTTTAGCGCCAAGTTGTGCGACGATATTCTGGCCGATAACGCTTTGGAGGTCGGTTTTTATTATTTCTTGCAATTTCATGCCGATCGTCAATTGAGCCTTTCATGCCAAGTGGCACGCGATAATGGCGTTATCATCAAAGGCGATATTTCGATTGGTGTTTCGCGCCACAGTGTTGACACATGGAGCAACGCTCAGCTTTTCAATATGAATAGTCAGGCAGGTGCTCCGCCCGATGCTTTTTCGGCCGAGGGGCAAAATTGGGGCTTCCCTACCTATAATTGGACGGCCATGGCACGCGAGAATTATCAGTGGTGGCGTATGAGGCTCGAAAAAATGGCCGACTATTTCGACATGTATCGTATCGATCATATACTTGGTTTTTTCCGTATTTGGTCTATCCCGATCACGCAAAAAAGCGCCATTATGGGTCATTTTTCGCCGGCCTTGCCCTATTCGGCACAAGAGCTGGAAGAGCTTGGCCTGCCAATGTACGAGGAGCGATATATTGGGGTGGACGACACAGATCAAAATACACTCTTTGTGCGCGATAGCACAAATCGCCGGCTCTATCACCCACGCATCGCGGCACACTATACCCAGCGCTACAAAACGACACTCGACAACTACGAAAAAGAGCGATTCAATGCGCTTTATACCGAGTATTTTTATCATCGTAACGATCAGTTTTGGGCTTGCGAGGCTATCAGAAAGTTGAGCCCGCTGATTAATGCTACTTCTATGCTTTGTGCGGCGGAAGATTTGGGTATGATTCCGAAGTCCGTGGCCTCGACTTTGGCCACTTTGGAGATATTAACTCTCGAAATAGAACGAATGCCTAAAGAGCAAAATGCGACATTTGGCTCCACAGCTTCTTATGCCTATAATTCGGTGGCCGCAACTTCGACTCACGACATGAGCCCAATCCGTTTGTGGTGGCAAGAAAATCCTCAGCTTCGCGAGCCGTATTATTACCAAGTGCTCAAAGGCGACCAAGAAGTGCCAACCCAAGGGAATGTTGACGTTTGTGAGCAAATAATAGCCAATCATATCGCTTCGCCGGCCTTGGCCGTGATCTTGCCTCTGCAAGATTGGCTGTCGGTGAGCGCCGACAAACGTGCCGCCGATCCATCGACAGAACAGATCAACGATCCGTCGAACCCCAATCATTATTGGCGTTATCGTATGCACATCAATGTTGAAGATTTGTTGGCCGACGATACTTTGAATGCTCATCTGCGTCGTTTGGTGGCCGAGCGGACGGTTGTGTAAATTGATCAAAAAAATAGATTGTTTTTCCTAACGGTTCCTAAAAATAGACTATCTTTGTATGACACACAACACAAAGATTTTTCGTTATGGACTCAATTAAAGGGATTTATCGTATCGGTCATGGCCCATCGAGCAGCCACACCATGGGGCCACGCAAAGCGGCACTCGAATTTGCAGAGCGAAACGATGATGCTGCGCATTTCTGCGTTACTCTCTACGGCTCGTTGGCCGCCACCGGTGCCGGGCACTTGACTGACGTTGCCATTTTGGAGGTGCTTTCGCCAATTGGTCGCACCGAAATAGTGTGGAAACCCGAAACGTTCTTGCCCTTTCACCCCAACGGTATGCTTTTCGAGGCCTTCGACAAAGAGGAAAAGGTGATGGAGAGTTGGACGATTTACTCGATCGGTGGCGGTACTTTGGCCAATGAGAACTCTTTGGCTACGGCTTTGGCCTCTGATTCGGTCTATAAATTCGAGCATATCACCGACATTATGGATTGGTGTAATAAATATGGTACTTCGTATTGGGAATATGTGGAGCGCAACGAGGGCGAAGAGATTTGGGACTATTTGGCTCAGGTGTGGACGGTGATGCAGCAGGGTATTCGTCGTGGCCTAGAAACCGATGGCGTGTTGCCCGGCGGGTTGGGCGTTAGGCGCAAGGCGGGTGATTATTTGATTCGTTCGAGCGGATATAGCGACGCCATGAAGAGTCGCGGTTTGGTTTACGCTTATGCTTTGGCCACCAGCGAGGAGAATGCAGCGGGGGGTGAGATCGTGACGGCTCCGACTTGTGGCAGTTCGGGTGTATTGCCTTCGGTGATTTATCATTTACAGCAGACGCGCAATTTTTCGCAGGCTCGTATTCTCAGGGCATTGGCCACGGCGGGTCTTTTTGGGGCAGTGGTGAAGCATAACGCGTCGGTTTCCGGGGCTGATGTTGGTTGTCAGGGAGAGGTTGGTGTGGCGTGTGCGATGGCTGCGGCTGCGGCCACTCAGCTTTTCGGTGGTACGATGGCTCAGATTGAGTATGCGGCCGAGATGGGATTGGAGCATCACTTGGGGTTGACCTGCGATCCGATTTGTGGTTTGGTACAAATTCCGTGTATTGAGCGCAATGCTTATGCGGCTGCGCGGGCTATGGACGCTAATATTTTTGCTACATATTCCGATGGTCGTCACCGTGTGAGTTTTGATCGAGTGGTGGAGGTGATGCGAGAGACGGGTCATGACATTCCGTCTTTATATAAGGAGACTTCGGGTGGTGGTTTGGCGAAGGGCAAGTTGCTTATTAGTGACCAGACGGAGGTTTATTGATTGTTCTGTGAGTTTGTGTGCGGGTGCGGGTTTGTGCTAGCTAAGAAAAGCGAAGTGTTCAAGAGCTGTTTCAAAAAAACTAATTTCTCGCGAGCTGATTCAGAAAAACGCAGTTCCCAAGAGCCAGTTCAGAAAAACGCAGTTTTTCAAGAAAAGTTTTGGGTGACTTTTTCAAAAGTCACGATTCTACACGGCACCGTC
>JAVWYC010000169.1:0-3899 GCA_036661755.1 Mucinivorans sp.
GGTCTGGGGGTACACAAACCCCCAGGATAGAGCAAACTAAAAAGATAGAAAAGAGATAAAGCCAAGATAGAACAAACTAAAAAGACAAACTAAAAAGCTAGGAAAGAGATAAAACCAGAATAGTACAAACTAAAAAGATAAACTAAAAAG
The DNA here is from genome assembly GCA_036661755.1 of Mucinivorans sp. Classification (GTDB taxonomy): domain Bacteria; phylum Bacteroidota; class Bacteroidia; order Bacteroidales; family Rikenellaceae; genus Mucinivorans. Next base: position 151 of record JAVWYC010000169.1, read on the forward strand.
CTCGCTAGTGAGCAAACTAACGCGCGCCACTAGCACCAGCGCTAGCGCAACCAACCAACTCACGAACAACCACCGATGCCACAACACAACCAAACGCCGCCGGCAAATATGAAATACTACCAATCGAAGACTTCTTATTCGGCTCGTCGTCACACTCTATAATCGCGCCCTCACACACCGCTTCACTCGAAAAAACAGCCATAAAACCCTCGCGCACACCCTGACGATGCAACCTCTTACGCAACGCATGCGCCAAAGGACAATGATGAGTCTTCGATATATCACCAACCTCGATCTTTGTAGGGTCAACCTTCGCACCAGCACCCATCGAACTGACAACAGGCAATCCCAAACGCAAGCATTCGGTGATCAGATTGACCTTGGGACTCAACGTGTCGATCGCGTCCACCACATAGTCAAACCGAGCACTGCAAAGTAATGCTGTCGTTTTGTCGTCCTTGATATAATCTTCTATGACAGTGAGCTTTATGCTCGGATTGATGTCCCTCAAACGCGCGGCCAACACCTGAGCCTTGGCCTGCCCAATGGTGGAATGCAGGGCTACTAATTGGCGGTTGATATTCGAGGGCGAAACCTTGTCGGCGTCTACTATGGTAAGCTCCCCAACGCCTGCTCGGGCTATCATTTCGGCCGCCCATGCCCCCACTCCACCCAAACCAACAATCAAGATGTGAGCGGCGCTCAAACGTGAAAAATTATCTTCGCCCAAAAGCTGAATAGTGCGTGCGTTCATAAATTTTGAGTAAACAAGTTGCTGAAATTAATTTCGATTTGAATTTTTAGCTCTTCGATCGTCATCGACTTGATGGCAGCCAAGGCGGCATAAATGTCTTGAATGGCGGTATTACTTTCGTCGGTTTCCAGTAATATTTTTGAATTATCGATCTCTCGCACTCGCTCTTGCAATTGATTGTCTTGTATGATCTTAGCCCCAAAAGAGAGCATGCCGCCGCTATCAATAATTTCGTTGGCCGACGCTAAGCTGCCTGTGTAGCCATGGAAAACAAACGGCGTTTGCTTGTGTGCCAAGTGAGCCAACACCGGCCGCGTGGCCTTCACCGAATGAATGATGAGCGGCAAATGCAATTTGTTGGCCAAGAAAATATGTTCATCAAAAATGGCGTGTTGCTGTTTTTGGGTAGTTTGATATTCGCTTCGCCAGTCGAGGCCCGTTTCGCCGATGGCTATGCAATTTTTTTGGCGTACTACGTGCGCAAGTTCGTCGAGCCACGTAATGTCAAAACCCGAAAGACTGTATGGATGAATGGCGGCCGAAAAATAATCGGCAACCGGGATTGTGGCACAAGAAGTCACCATCACGGCCAAAATCTGAGTTAGATCTGCGCTATGAGGGGCTAAATTGTGAGTGTGTATGTCGATAAATCGGCTCAAAATAATTACCTTTGTTGCATGAGGTGAAATGGTTGCATGCCGCCTTTCCCACTTTGGGGGTAACTTCCGGAAATTGAACTTCCGGAAGGCCACCCCTTAAAAATGTTTAGCACAAAATTATGAAAATTTCTCGTACAATCATATTTTTATCTTACCTAGCGGTATCTTTTGTCTGTTATGGTTGCTCCGACCCGGCAACCAATGGTCAAAGCATGGTTCCCGAGTTAAAATTGCGCGATCGGTGCGAAATTATCTTTTCGGGTGATTTCATGCAACACCTGCCGCAGGTGAAGGCCGCACAAAGGGATACTGGTTTTGACTACCGCTCCACCCTACGTCACATTGCGCCTTATTGGCGTAGCGCCGATTTTACGGTGGTCAATCTCGAGACCACACTCGCTTTCCAAGCCCCTTACACCGGCTATCCGATGTTTCGTTCGCCGAGTGCCATCGCACAAGCCCTGCATTGGGCGGGGGTGACACTTGTAGCCTTGGCCAACAATCACGCCATGGATTGTGGCTTGCCTGCCGTACGATCGACAATCAAGGCTATCAATCAAGCGGGGCTTCGCTATGTGGGTGTGGACTTGATCGAAAACAAAAGATCACCGGTGCAGTATTTCCAGAAAGGAAGGCTTAAAATTGCGTTGCTCAATTATACATACTCTACAAATGGCATGCCGGTGCCAAAACAGGTGCAAATCAATATGTTGAACAACACCCTTATCAAAAGCCACATAGCCACCGCACAAGCGATGGGAGCCACACACATTGTGGCTTTTGTGCATTGGGGCGATGAGTATCACAGCAAAGCATCTTTGGATCAACGGACGCTGGGAGCATGGCTCGTAGCCTCGGGGGTGGATTGCGTGGTGGGATCGCACCCGCATGTTGTGCAACAGATCGACCAGCGCGCCGGGGTGATCTATTCGCTCGGTAATTTGGTGTCCAATCAAAGGGAGCGTTATCGTAATGGCGGGATCAGCGTACGGCTCACCTTCACCGAGGCTAACAAGGGAGCTATCATTGCTTTTATGCCTCATCGCGTGGATCAAAAATACAACATATTGCTGCCAACTGTCGGCGATATGGACCAATCGTTTGCCGATTCGCGAGCCGCAGTGCGAGCACCCTTGGAATGAACGCCCTGCAGGAAGTTACCTCAAAAAAATATGATAACACGAGAAGATATAATACACTATTTGTCGGGTGCGGCCGACGAGGAGCTTTTTGCTCTTTCGAGCCATGCGAAACAATCCACCGTTGGTCAGAAAGTCTATTTGCGTGGTTTGGTGGAGCTTTCTAATCGATGCGATAAGAATTGTTACTATTGCGGCATTAGGCATGCTAATCTTTCGGTGGAGCGCTACACGCTTTTGGCGCAAGACGTGTTGCAGGCAGCGCAATACGCTCTTTCTCAGGGTTATGGCTCTTTGGTTTTGCAGGCTGGCGAGCGACGCGACGAGCATTTTATTGCCTTTGTCGAGGAACTTTTACACTCCATCAGCCAGCTTGGTGATCGGGCGTTGGGCGTTACTCTTTCGCTCGGCGAGCAGAGCGCCGCTACTTTTGCTCGTTGGCGAAATGCAGGTGCAAAGCGTTATCTGTTGCGTATGGAGAGTTTCAATCGTGAGCTGTACGCTACACTTCACCCCGCGGGGCATTCGTGGAGTCAGCGTAGGGCGTGTTTAGATTTGTTGCGCGAGGCCGATTATCAGGTGGGGACTGGTGTTATGATTGGTTTGCCCGGCCAGAGTTTGGGTGACCTGGCCGATGATTTACTTTCCATGGTGGCTTTGGATATTGATATGTGTGGCATGGGGCCATATGTGGAGCACAGCGCTGCACCGTTGTCGGTTCATGCGTCGCCTTATGCGGTCAAGGAGCGTGTGCGTCTCACTTTGCGCATGGTGGCTCTTTTGCGGATATTGATGCCGAGCATTAACATTGCAGCCACCACGGCGCTTGATGCGTTAGATTGTGGTGCTCGTGGTCGGTGTTTGGCTGTTGGTGCTAATGTATTGATGCCGAATATTTCGCCTCAGGCGGTTCGTGGTTCTTATATGCTTTATGATAATAAGCCTCAGCAGGATATGGATTTGGTGGGATTGGACATTGCGTATAATGAGCAGGGTGATTCGTTGCATTACTCTATGCGTCGTGGTTAGGCTAGTTCGATTTGCTATGACACTGCGATCAAATATCACTTCTGTGTCCGCGTATGGCTATGTTAGCGTCGGTTCAGGAAAGCGAAGTTTTCAAGAGCCGGTTCAGAAAAACGAAGTTTTTCAAGAAAAGTTTTGGGTGACTTTTTCAAAAGTCACGATTCGGCACGG
>JAVWYC010000170.1:0-3867 GCA_036661755.1 Mucinivorans sp.
GCGCCGTGCCGAATCGTGACTTTTGAAAAAGTCACCCAAAACTTTTTGTGAAAAACTTCGTTTTTCTGAACCGGCTCCGAGTGATTTCGTTTCTTTCTTAACTGGTTCTTGGAAACTTCGCTTTTCTGAATCAGCTCTTGGAAATCATCAACCAAAACAAAACTACCGCCCCAAAGTAGAATAAGTCAAAAACTCACCCCCGGAACCTGCGTAAATCAACAAAGCATCCAACTCCTCATGACTAGACAACAACGCCTTTGTCCACTCCAAACCTCCAACCATCGCCGCCGTCGCATAACCATCTGCCATCGCCGCCGAAGGCGCTATGATAGTCGCCGATAATAAATTATGAACCGCCGGACGCGCCGTGCGCGGATCAATAGTGTGAGTGAGCAATGCGCCGCGCTCATCGTGAGCAATCTTGCGATAATTACCCGAAGTGGCCAACCCTCGACCCGAAAGCTCAATCACACCCTGCAACTTAGCCCCAGGAGTATTATTCCCCTCCTCAGGCACATCAATCCCAATACGCCATTTACCACCGGAAGGATTTACACCTCGCGCAAAAACCTCACCGCCAATCTCGACCATGTAATTCTCGATCCCCATATCATCAAACATTCTAGCCACCAAATCGGACGAATAACCTTGCGCCAAAGCATTGAAATCAAGCTCCGTACGACTGTCTTGCTTAACCAACGTGTCGCCACGCAAAGTCACCTTGTCTAAGCCCACAAAACACATGATCGAGTCAATCTCGCTCTCGCTCGGCGTGCGAGGAGCCGAACTCTTACCCCCAAAACCATAAATGGCAATCAAAGGACGCAAAGTCGGATCCAACAACCCCTCGCTAGCCTTGTATATCAATTTGTAGTCCGCAAAACACTCCTTAAACCACTCGTCCACCACCGTGGTGCTATTGTCGTTAAGTCGGAGTATCAACGAGCCGCGCTCGTAAATGGAAAGCGAACTATCAAAACGTGCCAAAAAACGCTCTATCGTGTCTTGCAAATTCTTGCCCTCGGCCTCGGCATAAGTGATGCGGTATGTTGTCCCCTGAGCAAAGCCGGTGATAGTCTGATATTTCAACGACCCCGAACACGCCACGCACCCCCAAACTAGAAGCGCAATAATTATATACTTTTTCATTTTTATCATATTTTTAGAAATCACCCCCGAAAAGCTATCCTTACCTATCTATAACACCCGAACCAACCAAATGCGCACCACGATACCAAGCCGCAAACTGACCGGCTGTCACCCCACGTTGCGGCTCGTCGAAAGTAATATACCCACCATCGGCACGCAAATCCAGGTGAGCCTTTTGGAGCGGTTGACGATAGCGAATGCGAACATCATAAGGGCCGCCCTGTCCACTCGAATCGTCAAGAAAATGAAGTTCGTCGGCCTTGATAAACAAACCGCCACGATAGAGCCCGGGGTGCGAGTCGCCTTGACCAACATAGACCACATTGAGCTCCACATCGATGGCAATCACAAAGAGCGGCTCCACATAACCCCCCACGCCCAAACCACGGCGCTGGCCAATGGTGTAGAAATGCGCACCGTTGTGCTCGCCCACCTTGCGCCCCATTTCGGGTGTATAGTGATATGGCTCAAAAATTGATTTTTCGGCCTCATAGATCGCCGCATCGGGCAATATTTCGATAATATCGCCACACTTGGCCTTTAACTTTTGTTGTAAAAAAATTGGCAGATCAACCTTGCCAACAAAACAAATGCCTTGCGAATCCTTGCGTGTGGCGGTGGCCAAGCCATCGGCGCGAGCCATGTCACGAACCTCGCTTTTCAACAAATGGCCGATCGGGAAGAGCGCGCGCGCGAGTTGCGCTTGGTTCAACTGACAGAGGAAATAGCTTTGATCTTTGTTGCCGTCCACACCGGCCAACAAGCGATAGTGTCCATCGACCTGCTCCACACGAGCGTAGTGACCCGTGGCCACTTTCTCGGCTCCCAGCTCCAAGGCCTTCGCCAAAAAAGCATCAAACTTGATCTCTCGATTGCACAACACATCGGGGTTGGGCGTACGTCCCCGCTCGTATTCGGCAAACATGTAGTCCACCACCCGAGCCCGATATTGATCGCTTAGATCTACCTCGTGAAACTCGATGCCCAACTTTTGAGCCGTGAGCTGCGCAAAAACGCGATCATCTTGCCACGGACAATCGCCCGAAAGAGTGCCCGTCGTGTCGTGCCAATTACGCATAAAAAGACCCACCACATCGTGCCCCTCGGCTTTGAGTAGCGCCGCGGCCACGGAACTATCTACGCCACCCGATATACCAACCACTATTCTCATCTCTTTTCCTTTTTTTTGAGGTGACTTCCGAAAATCGTTTTTTTCTTAGCCGAGTGTCGGATTCTAAAAGCCTCACTTAACGTCAATTAAGCTCCGATTCGCTAAGAAATATCCGCTTCAAGAAAATCTGATTCACAGAATCCCCCCATTCTATTATTATTTTGTTTATCTATTTTGTACAATTCGCAAAGCCAAAGCCTTGCTGCTGAGGGCATATCAAACTCTCCGGCCACCAAGTAGCCCACAGGGGGCCATCTTTCAAAGCGGCAGGAATAGTACCGCTCAGACGATTACCCACCAAAGCCAGATCCGTCAAGCGAGTCAAATTGGCCAACTGGCTAGGAATTTCGCCCTGCAAATCGTTGAACGAGAGATCCAAATAGCTCAACTCGCCGCACTGAGCGATGCTAGACGGGATAGTGCCCGAAAGTCCACAGTCGCTCAAATTGAGTATCTCCAACTTATGAAGTTGCCCTATTTCTGGCGGCACGTTCCCCGTCAAAGCGTTCGCACCAGCCTTCAAGACAATCAGTTGCGTCAAATCGCCAATAGTGGCCGGGATCACACCCGAAAGCCCACAGCCGGAAATATCCAACTCTTGCAAATTGCGCAAGGAGCCAATCCACGAAGGAATTTCGCCCGCGAGCGGATTGCCCGATATATTGAGGCCGTGCAATGTGCCCAGTTTACGAATCACAACAGGCAATCCCTTGCTGATATTGCAACCCACTATGCTTAGATATTGTATTTTGGTGAGCTGCGCCAAGTCGTAGAGCCATGCTTGGCTGAGGTCTGCTCCGTCGAGCGTCAAAAACACTAAGCCCACCAAAGTCCCCAGCGAACGAGGCATGTCGATCTTGTAGCTGGCGTAACTCAGATCCAATATTTCGAGTTTAGGCTGCCCCGACAGAACCTCCAAAGGCGAACTGAGCTCCGAATTACCACCCAAATAGAGCGCATTCAGCTCGCTCAACCGATTGATTTGCGGTGGCAAACTCCCCTTCACCCCGGCGTCGATAAGCGATATCGAGCTCACCCGCACCGAATGGTTGATGATCGAAGTTGTCACTCCGCGCCACGTTGTAATCGGCTTATCGGGTTCCCATGTGGGGACTAACTTTTCGTCTTCGAGCGTTCGCCAATCGCTCCCCGCGCACGCATCATAGATGGCGATCATGGCTAGCGAATCTTCGTGACGATAGTAGTCGCCGCCGGGCACCACGCCTTGTTGGATGACTAAGACCGCGCCGAGATTGGCCGCCGTGACCATCACGGTGCCTTTGCGCATTTGGGTATTGGTGTTGGCTGTGATGGCTATTTTGAGTGTCGAGTCGTTGGGATTTTCGAGCACTGTGCACCAAGAGTCTTGGCTGGTGGCTGTCCATATATTGTTAGTGCGTACAACGCAGGTCACCGTGTCTATGTTGTAGGCCACGTCGACTCTGGTTTTGGCAAGCGAGAGGGTGGGCTCTATCGGGGCTTTTTTCTGGCAAGCTGTCACTAGCAGTAGCAGCAATATGGTTATCAGTGGTCGTGGCATAGTTAAT
>JAVWYC010000171.1:0-2027 GCA_036661755.1 Mucinivorans sp.
TTAACCAACTCTATGATATTTTGTTTTTCTGAATTGCTCTTGAAATCTTTGTTTTTCTTAACTGCTCTCTTGGACACTTCGCTTTTCTGAACCACTCTTAAAAACCTCGCTTTTCTGAACTGTTCCAAAAAATAAAAACTTTTGTAAACAAAAAAGAATGCCGCTTTTTTGTACCTTTGTCTACTCAAAAATAAACTATGAATAGATTGACCGGCGCCCTATGGGGCATGCTCTCAGGAGCCTCATTTGGACTTATACCACTCTTTACACTGCCCCTGCTACACTCGGGACTCGACATAAATTCAGTGCTCTTCTATCGCTTCGCAATAGCCGCCGTCATGCTCTTTGGCATCTTGATCATACGCCACACAAAACTAAATATCACCGGCGGACAGACACTGCGCCTAGCTCTCCTTGCATGCCTCTATCTAGTGTCGTCACTCTTCCTGCTGCTGGGCTACCGCTACATGGCGGCAGGGGTGGCCACCACAATACACTTCCTATACCCGGTCTGTGTGGTGATACTGATGGCTATCTTCTTTGGCGAACGAATTTCGATCACCTCGCTCGGAGCCGTGATCCTAGCCATCATAGGCGTGGCTCTACTCTCGTCTGGCGACAGCCCGTCGGGCGCTATTAGCACCCCGGGACTAGTGATTGTGCTAATCAGCGCACTGGCCTATGCGCTATATATTATAGGCATCAAAAAAATGCGACTCGGCGAAATAGGAGGCCTCAAACTGACCTTCTATGTGCTGCTTATCACAGCCATAATGTTCTTTGCCAAAGCCACTATCTTCGATCAAGGCATAATGACACTACAAGGAGCCTCAAATTACGCCAATGCAATCTTGCTGGCCTTGATACCAACCATAATCTCGAACTTTGCACTCATTCGCGCCATAAAAATCATAGGCTCCACCACCACTTCGATCCTTGGTGCCTTGGAGCCCATGACTGCCGTTGTGGTGGGCGTTTTGATCTTTGGTGAGCCGATGAGCGCGGCTCTTGCCCTTGGCATGTTGCTAATTATAGGTGCGGTGACAACTATCGTTCTACGCCCAACAAAAAGCAAGTAGACCTTAATTCTCGAAACGATAGAGAACCTCGCCCGACGCATTATAGCAGGTCACACAAAGTGTCTTGCCTCGTTTTTGAAGATGGATCACAGTGGCCGTGGCTGCACTTGGCCCCCCGCCAACAATCACAGGAAAAGGGTTGCCCTTCACCCCACGATCATAATAAGCATGGGCGTGCATATGAGCGGCCAACGCTATATCATATTTTTCACGAGCCAACTCGGGGCCCCACAGCTCACCGCATGGATTGTATTGGCTATCCACATCATCTTCCACTCCCCACAAGGGAATATGACTGATCAGAATACGCTTCCCGGCCGCGCGAAAGGCTGGCGAGCGATGCTCTTTTTCAAGAAAAGTCAGTTGCTCGGCACGAAAACCATCAAAATCATTCAAACCATAATAGACCCAATGACTATCCGGCTTATCTTCGCCACAGTCCAGCATCACAATCCGTGTGTCGCCCCAACTCATGGCGCCATAACTTTTGCCGCCCACATAGTCGAACAAACGAGTGAGATCCATCGAATAGGCGTTGCGAATCTCATGATTACCACGCATATAGATCACCGGGTGAGTACTCGCCCCAACGGCACTGTTGTATCGGCTAATCGTACCTACGGCCTGCTTCTCGTCGCGCGGATCGGCCACACAGTCACCATTAAAAACCACAAAATCATAAGCCAAAGCCTTGGCACGCACCATGGCCATCAAATCGTCCATCAAATCCACTCGCTGGTGTAAGTCATTGACCACCAAGGCATCAAAGTCCTGTTGATTATCGGCTGGCAAAGTAAAACTATAGAACGGACTGCGATAAGTGCCGCCGAACTCTTTTTTATAGGCTTGATAGAGCCTAATGTGGCGCGAAACGATACGATAGTAATAAGTTTGCCCGGCCTTCAACCCATCCACGCGAATTTTGTTGAGCGTATTGTTGGCTATCAC
>JAVWYC010000171.1:2037-3823 GCA_036661755.1 Mucinivorans sp.
ACGATACGATAGTAATAAGTTTGCCCGGCCTTCAACCCATCCACGCGAATTTTGTTGAGCGTATTGTTGGCTATCACTTGACCGGCCACCATGGTTTGCGCTCTGGCCACCGAGGTCGAATCGACACCCCATTCCACATAACTGTGACACGGCAAGCGAGTTTGCCAACACACCGAAATGCCACCATTCGATGGGTTTTGTAGGTATGGATCGGCTACCAAAATCAAAGCCGACGAGTCGTTTTGCGCCCATAAAGTAGAAGAAAATACAACAAACAAGCACAAAAATAGAATCTTTTTCATTATCTTTATTTTGAAATTACGATAAACAATTATTCCGATAAGTTTCACGCTATCGATTGCATAAAATTAAATAATTTTTCGTTACCAAACAAATTTTGTAGGCACAATATTTGCAGACAATTCTATGTTTTAACTATAAAAACGAGTTCTCAACTTTATATCGACAATCAAAAAAATAGAATACAATGGATCAAATTCTCAACATTCACGCTCGCGAAATCATGGATTCACGCGGCAACCCAACAGTGGAGGTCGAAGTATTAACCTCCGGCGGAGTTTTGGCGCGTGCTGCGGTGCCTAGCGGTGCGTCGACAGGAGCCAACGAAGCGCTCGAACTGCGCGACAACGATAGCGGCAGATATGGAGGCAAGGGAGTGCTCAAAGCGGTGCAAAACGTAAACGAAACGATAGCCAAAGAGATAGTGGGCATGATAGTGAGCGACCAACGAGCGATAGACCAAGCGATGATTGACTTGGACGGCACACCAAACAAGAGCAACCTGGGTGCTAATGCGATTTTGGGCGTGTCGCTCGCTGTGGCCAAGGCTGCGGCCATGTCATGCGATATGCCGCTCTATCGCTACATAGGTGGAGTAAACGCGCATATACTACCCGTGCCGATGATGAACATCATCAACGGAGGCTCGCATTCCGACGCTCCGATCGCTTTCCAAGAGTTTATGATTCGCCCTGTGGGGGCCGAAAACATTGCTCACGCCATACGTATGGGGGCCGAGATTTTCCACGCGCTCAAAAAAGTATTACACGACCGTGGTTTGTCGACTGCCGTTGGTGATGAGGGTGGTTTTGCGCCGGCTTTGCAGGGCACCGAAGATGCGATCGAGAGCATTTTAGCGGCTATTAGGGCTGCGGGTTACGAGCCCGGCGCTCAGGTTACTATTGCTATGGATTGCGCCGCTTCGGAATTTTACAAAGACGGCTTGTATGATTACAAGAAGTTCGAGGGCGAGAAGGCTCCTTCGCGCACGGCGGCCGAGCAGGTGGATTACTTAGCTTCGCTTGTTGAGCGTTACCCGATTGATTCGATCGAGGACGGTATGGATCAGAGTGATTGGTTGGGTTGGCAGGCGTTGACCGACCGTTTAGGGGATAAGTGTCAGTTGGTTGGTGACGATCTTTTTGTGACTAATGTGGAGTACTTGAAGCGCGGTATAGAGGAGGGTTGTGGCAATGCTATTTTGATCAAGGTCAATCAGATAGGCACTTTGAGCGAGACTTTAGATGCTATTGCGATGGCTCATCGTGCGGGCTATGCCACTATCACTTCTCATCGCAGTGGAGAGACTGAGGACACGACGATTGCGGACATTGCTGTGGGCACGTCGAGCGGTCAGATCAAGACTGGGTCGATGAGTCGTACGGATCGTTTGGCTAAGTATAATGAGTTATTGCGTATAGAGGAGCAATTGGGTAGTGATGCTGTGTATGGTGTTTAGTTTGTGTGGGTGGGTGTTTGTGCTAAT
>JAVWYC010000172.1:0-3777 GCA_036661755.1 Mucinivorans sp.
TAAGTAAAAATTAACAAACCTGTTTATAATTGATTAAATTGGGTTATAAGTTTGTTAATTTGAATATAACTGTGTAGCCCCCCCCCCAAAAAAAAAACAAAGCGCCCCCTCAGAATAACATGAACCCCACTAGTACATGCCTCCAAAGAAAACGCCCCGTTTACTGAATATACAAGAATCGCTGTGCCAGAAATTATCCGGCACAACCAATCCCTATAAATATACTATCAAACCTTGATCTCAACCTCTACTCCCGATGGCAACTCAAGCTTCATCAAAGCATCAATCGTCTTAGGAGTCGATGAGTAAATGTCTAACACACGCTTGAATGTCGACAACTGAAATTGCTCGCGCGCCTTCTTGTTGACAAAAGTCGAACGGTTGACAGTAAAGATTTTTTTGTCGGTCGGCAATGGAATCGGCCCACTAACCACTGCACCAGTCGATTGTACAGTCTTGACGATCTTTTCTGATGATTTGTCCACCAGATTGTGATCGTATGATTTGAGTTTTATTCTAATTTTTTGGCTCATAGTTTTGTTTAATCTATAATTAATTACTCCTCTTCAACTGCTACACGACCACTCGATTTCTCGATAATCTCCTTAGAGAGTGCTGCCGGTACGGAATCGAAGTGAGAAAATTCCATCGACGAGGTAGCTCGTCCCGAAGAAATAGTACGAAGCACAGTCACATAACCGAACATCTCGCTCAACGGAACCTTGGCTTTCACCACACGCGCCGTCCCTTTTTGCTCCATGCCCGAAATCTGACCTCGGCGCTTGTTTAAGTCACCGATTATATCTCCCATGTTCTCTTCTGGCGTCACAACTTCAACAGCCATCACAGGTTCCATCAATTGAGGGCCTGCTTTGAGCGCTGCATGGCGGAAACCGTTACGAGCACAAATTTCAAAAGACAATGAATCCGAGTCCACTGCGTGGAACGAACCGTCCTTCAAGGTGACTTTCATTGAATCGATAGGGAAACCAGCCAAAGCCCCAGTAGCCATTGCCGAAGCAAAGCCCTTTTGTACGGCTGGGATAAATTCCTTAGGAATATTACCGCCCTTAACCACATCAACAAATTCCAAGCCTTGCTTTTCTTTGTCTTCACATGGGCCAAGTTCAAAGATAATATCGGCAAACTTACCACGACCACCGGATTGCTTCTTGAATAACTCACGCATTTCGATGGTTTTGGTGAGCGCCTCTTTGTAGTTCACCTGAGGAGCACCTTGGTTGATCTCTACGCCAAATTCGCGACGCAAACGGTCTACAATGATCTCCAAGTGAAGTTCACCCATACCCGAAATCACGGTTTGACCCGAAGTTTCGTCGGTACGAACGGTGAAAGTTGGATCCTCTTCTGCCAATTTTTGAAGACCGATGCCCAATTTGTCGAGGTCTTTTTGGGTCTTAGGCTCAACAGCCAAACCGATAACCGGCTCGGGGAAGGTCATCGACTCCAATACGATTGGATTTTTTTCGTCGCACAGTGTGTCGCCCGTACGTACATCTTTGAAACCAACAGCGGCTGCAATGTCCCCGGCACCAACATAATCGATTGGATTTTGTTTATTGGAGTGCATTTGGTAGATACGCGATATGCGCTCTTTTTTGCTGCTACGACTGTTGTATGCGTATGAACCGGCGTCCAGACGGCCCGAGTACACGCGGATAAAGCCCAAACGGCCAACGAATGGATCGGTGGCGATTTTGAAAGCCAAGGCGCAGAAAGGGTCGCTTTCGCTAGGGTGACGTACTGTTTCTTGTTCTGTAACCGGGTTTGTACCTGTGATTGCGTCAACGTCCATTGGCGAGGGCAGGTAGGCTACGATCGAGTCGAGCAATAACTGAATCCCTTTGTTTTTGAACGATGAGCCACAAAGCATCGGCACAACCGACATGTTTATTGTCGAAACTCGCAGTGCGCGTATAACTTCTTCGGGAGTGATTGAATCCGGATCATCAAAGAATTTCTCCATCAATTTGTCGTCCGAAGCGGCAACTTCTTCGATAAGAGCTGCACGCGCGGCCGCTGCTTCTTCTTTCAAAGCGGCAGGGATTTCTTCGATCGTGTAGTTTTTGAGCACCGTCTTATCGTCGAAATAGATATAAGCACGATTGTAGACAAGGTCTATCACGCCAGCGAATTTTTCTTCCGCTCCAATAGGTAGCACAATAGGCACAGCGTTGGCGCCCAAGCGTTCGCGAATTTGGTGGCAAACGCCGGCAAAGTCAGCTCCCGTACGGTCCATTTTGTTGACGTAACCAATGCGAGGCACTTTATATTTGTCGGCTTGGCGCCATACGGTTTCCGACTGAGGTTCTACGCCACCAACGGCGCAAAAAGTAGCCACAGCACCGTCCAACACGCGAAGCGAACGTTCCACTTCGACCGTAAAGTCGACGTGACCCGGGGTGTCGATAATATTGACTTGGTATTTTTCGTCTTTATACATCCAGAAGGCGGTTGTTGCAGCCGAGGTAATTGTGATACCACGTTCTTGCTCTTGAACCATCCAGTCCATGGTGGCGGCTCCTTCGTGCACTTCACCAATTTTGTGGGTTTTTCCGGTATAAAAAAGGATACGCTCCGAAGTGGTAGTTTTACCAGCATCGATGTGCGCCATGATACCAATGTTACGAGTATATTTAAGGTCTCTTGCCATTTTGCTTTAGTTTTTTAATAGATTTGAATTAAAAATTAAAAGCGAAAGTGAGCAAAGGCTTTGTTGGCGTCAGCCATACGGTGCATCTCTTCTTTACGTTTGATTGCACCACCTTCGTTATTATACGCAGCCATTGTTTCGGCTGCCAATTTTTCTGCCATCGAGCGTCCAGCTCTTTTTTGGGAGAAGGCGAGCAAATAACGAATTGCTAGGGCCACTTTACGTTCTGGACGAACTTCCATTGGCACTTGGTAGGTTGCACCACCAACACGACGAGATTTGACTTCGACTTGTGGGGTAATGTTTGCAAGGGCAGTTTTCCAGATTTCGAGGGGTGACTTTTCGTTATCCTTCATCTTCTCACCTACAATATCTAGTGCGTCGTAAAAGATACCGTAAGCAATACTCTTCTTGCCATCGTTCATCAAAGAGTTCACAAAGCGTGTAACCAGTTGATCACCGAATTTTGGATCTGGAAGTAGAATGCGCTTTTTGGGCGTTGCTTTTCTCATTGTTTTTTAAGTTTTGTTTTAGTATTTTCTGTTTTGATACTATATTAATTGATCAAAGACAGACTATTTCTTTTTAGCTGGTGCTGCTGCGGCTCCGGCTTTAGGTCGTTTTGTGCCGTATTTAGAGCGGCGTTGTTTGCGGCCGTCTACTCCCGAAGAGTCGAGTGCGCCACGAACTAGGTGATAGCGAACACCGGGAAGGTCTTTCACGCGTCCACCACGAACCAATACGATCGAGTGTTCTTGTAAGTTGTGACCTTCGCCTGGGATGTAGGCGTTGACTTCTTTTTGGTTTGTCAATCGGACACGAGCGACTTTTCGCATGGCCGAGTTTGGCTTTTTGGGTGTGGTGGTATAGACGCGTACACACACACCGCGGCGCTGAGGGCACGAATTTAGGGCTGGCGACTTTGATTTGTCGATCAGTTCAGTTCGTCCTTTCCGCACCAGTTGCTGGATTGTTGGCATTTTTTATTTATTAGTTAATAGATAATAGGGCGCAAAGTTAGTAATTATTTTCAAATATTAATCAAAAAAAGAACATTTTATGAATAAAGCACAGATTTCGGGTATAGTGGGGGGGCAGGAAAC
>JAVWYC010000173.1:0-3769 GCA_036661755.1 Mucinivorans sp.
CATTTGATTGCTGGGTCTAAAAGAGTTGAACTCAATAAAACTCAATAAAATCAACATAACCAACAAAATTCAATAAAACTCAATAAAATCAACAAAACAAAACCCTACAAATTATCCCCCAACTCCGACAATACACCGTAATCAGTCAAATCCATCTGAACAGGCACCACACACACATATCCATGAGACAATAACCACTCATCCGTGTCCTCAGCCAACGGCTCAGCATTATAAAAACGACCCGACATCCAATAATAATCACGAGCGTGAGGATCCTGACGCTCAATGAAATCCTCACGCCAAACTCCTCGTGTCTGACGACCAAAACGAATGCCACGAATAGCTCCTAACCCCAAATCAGGTATGTTTATGTTCCAACACAAACCACGCGGATTAGATAAATACAACTCAATTACACGCTCCGACCAATACTCGGCGACCGAAATATCCGCCCTCTCATCATGCGAAGCAAACGAAAGACCCAGTGACGGGATGCCATAAAATGCACCCTCCGTGGCCGCACCCATAGTACCACTATAAATAACCGAAATATTGGAATTGCTACCGTGATTGATCCCCGAAAGAATTAAATCCGGCAACTCGCCATCGCGAAGTAACTCGTCTAAAGCAATCTTAATGCAATCCACAGGAGAACCACTGCACGAATATATATCAAGACCTGTGTCGTGAGAAATATGCTCTACAAAAAGAGGAGAAAGCATCGTAATCGAATGAGACATACCCGAATAACTGTGAGTGGGAGCCACTACAATAACCTCGTCTGCAAATTTTTGAGCGATAACAATCAACGCCTTGATGCCAGGCGCACGGAAACCATCATCGTTCGTAATGAGAATTTTCATATATTTTTTTTTGTTTTAAGTAGGCAAATATACGAAAAATGCGTAACTTTGCCACTCGGTAACCGTAGTTGACTACCGAAAATATTATTGTTTAACTTTTTTTTAACATTTTTTTTAATGAGCACAGAAGAAACAAACACCAACCCATCGGCCAATAACGCAACATTTGATTGGAGCGCCTTTGAAACCGATGCAGCAATCTATGGCGGCGACAAAACTAAAGTCGCAGAAAAATATGATGGCACACTTAGCTCAATCACATCAGGCGAAGTCGTAGAAGGTACGGTGGTGGCAATCGACAAACGTGAGGTGATTATCAATATCGGCTACAAATCGGACGGCGTGATCTCGGCAGCCGAATTTCGCTATAACCCGGAACTCAAAGCCGGCGACAAAGTTGAAGTCTATGTAGAAAATGCAGAAGATAAACTTGGCCAATTAATGCTATCGCACAAAAAAGCACGCCAACTTAAATCTTGGGATCGTGTGGGCGAAGCACTCGAAAATGAAGAAATTATTAAAGGTTTCATCAAATGCCGCACCAAAGGCGGTATGATTGTCGACGTTTTTGGTATCGAAGCCTTCTTGCCAGGCTCGCAAATCGACGTCAAACCTATTCGTGACTATGATATATATGTGGGCAAAACAATGGAATTCAAAGTCGTTAAGATTAACCCTGAATTCCGTAACGTTGTCGTGTCTCACAAAGCGCTGATCGAAGCTGAACTCGAAGTCCAAAAACGCGAAATCGTTAGCAAACTCGAAAAAGGCCAAATCTTGGAAGGTACGGTTAAAAACATTACATCGTATGGCGTCTTTATCGACCTTGGCGGCGTGGACGGCTTGGTGCACATCACCGACCTTAGCTGGGGCCGCGTGACTCACCCGGAAGAAGTGGTGAAATTGGACGAGAAAATTAACGTCGTGATCCTTGATTTCGACGAACAAAAGAAACGTATCGCTCTGGGTATCAAACAACTTACCCCACACCCTTGGGACGCCTTGACCGCTTCGGTTAACGTGGGCGACAAGATCAAAGGCAAAGTGGTTGTGATGGCCGATTATGGTGCTTTTATCGAAGTGGTGCCCGGCGTTGAAGGCTTGATCCACGTGAGCGAAATGAGTTGGTCGCAACACTTACGTTCGGCACAAGACTTCATGAAAGTCGGTGACGAGGTAGAAGCAGTCGTTTTGACCCTTGATCGCGAAGAACACAAAATGTCGCTCGGCGTTAAACAACTTACCTCAGACCCTTGGGAAAATATCGATGACAAATATGCAGTCGGTACAAAACATACCGCCAAGGTGCGTAACTTCACTAACTTCGGCGTTTTTGTTGAAGTAGAAGAAGGCATCGACGGCTTGATTCATATCTCTGACCTTTCGTGGACTAAGAAAATTAAACACCCATCGGAATTTGCCCAAGTTGGCGATCTGATCGAGGTGCAAGTGCTTGAAATCGACAAAGAAAATCGTCGCCTAAGCCTTGGTCACAAACAGTTGGAAGATAATCCTTGGGACGTTTACGAAAAAGATTTCCGCCCAGACACTATCGTGTCGGGTAAGGTTACCGAAATCAACGATAAAGGAGCTTTGGTTGAATTTGAAAATGGCGCCGAAGGTTTTGCGCCACTCCGCGGCTTGACCAAAGAGGACGGTTCGACACTCAAAGTTGGCGAAACTGCTGATTTCCGAGTTTTGGAATTTGGTAAGAGCGCTAAGAAAATCATCCTTTCTCACACTCGTGTTTTCGAGGAAGCAAAGGTTAAAGAAGATGCTGTGCGTGAGCAATCAACACAAAATGCAGTTAAACAACTGGCCTCTTCGATGGAAAAAACCACGCTTGGTGATTTGTCTGAACTAGCCGATTTGAAGGCTAAGATGGAAGGTAAATAAGCGCGAAACTTAGCGTAAAGCTTTAAGTTTTAATAAAAAGAGCCTCTCTAACCCCGTGTTAGAGAGGCTCCTTTTTATGAGGGCTTAAAGGGCTTGTTGGGGCGCAAAAACAAATAGTTGTAGTTAGGTTTGGGGCACTCCGGATCAATTGGTTGGCGGAGTTGCAGTAACGAGATTTGTCGAAATTAGTATGATTTGGAAGAATTTTAGCATTTTTTCAATAAATTTACCGAAAAAATTTGGTGGGTAACTATTTTCTGTATATATTTGCACTCGCTTTTAGCAAAACAGCGAGCCAACATGGCCCATTCGTCTATCGGTTAGGACGTTAGATTTTCATTCTAGAAAGAGGGGTTCGACTCCCCTATGGGCTACAACTTAATGCGTCGAATCGTAGGTGACCGTCGCAGTGTAATTAAAGGAAAAAACAACAAAAACAATGGCAAATCATAAATCATCGAAAAAGCGTATTCGTCAAACAGACAAGCGTCGCATTCAAAATCGTTATGCACACAAGACTACACGTTCAGCAGTTCGTGCTCTTCGTGCAACGTCTGATAAAGCGGCGGCCTTAGTGATGATGCCACGTGTGATGACTTTGTTAGACAAATTGGCTAAGACTGGTATTATTCATGACAACAAGGCAGCGAACCTTAAGAGCAGTTTGCAGTTGCATGTTAACGGTTTGGCATAAGTTTTTAGGTTTGAGGCGTTTCTATATTTTGGATATAGATTAGTTTTGAATTTCACAAATAGAGAGCGGTTCCTTAGAATAGGTGCCGCTTTTTTTGTGTGGGTGGGTGTGGGGTGGGGGGGGGGGATTCGGGACTAATCCAAAAGAAGCTTTCAAGAGCTAGTTCAGAAAAGCGAAGTTTCCAAGAGCCGGTTCAGAAAAACGCAGTTTCCAAGAGCAGTTAAGAAAAGTGACGTTTCCAAGAGCCGGTTCAGAAAAACGAAGTTTTTCAAGAAAAGTTTTGGGTGACTTTTTCAAAAGTCACGATTCGGCACGG
>JAVWYC010000174.1:0-3660 GCA_036661755.1 Mucinivorans sp.
TACTCCATTTCGAGGGCGGCCTTAATCTTTTGTAGAGCCTCAACGGGTAAGGGCCTAACATTACTTAGCCTCTCTTTGAGGGTATCTATGTCGTGTAAAATGGTTTGTAATGTCATGATATTTATTTTGAAAGGTGAGGTGAGCCAATCGCCTCCTACTTTCCGATGCAGAATGATGAAAAAATGTTGCGCAAAACTTCGTCGGAAGTGATCTCGCCAGTGATCTGGGCAAGGTAGGACAAGCCATCATTCATCGAAGAACAAATCTTATCCGTCGGACTCGACATAGACAACTCCGTGCGAGCAGCGTACAGCGACGAAAAAGCACGCATCAAACAATCATTATGACGAGCGTTGCTCACCAACGCCTCGCCACGATCCAATGCCGCCGCTCCTGAACGACGCACCAATTCGGAACGCAAAAGATCTAAACCCTCGCCCGTATGAACCGACAAATAACGCTCAGCTGAACAACGTGAACTATATTGATCACACTTGCTGTGAACGGCAATCACATTCTCGGCATTGTTCTCCAATCGCACTCCATCGCCCTTGGCATCAATCAAATGGATAACCAAAGACGACAGACTGGCCTGCTCGCGAGAACGACGAATACCCTCGCTCTCCACCTCGCTCGCACCCCGACGAAGACCCGCCGTGTCGATAAAACGAAACAAAACACCTTGGATCATCACATGACTTTCTATGTAATCGCGCGTGGTGCCTGCCTCCGGCGAAACAATGGCGCGATTGTCGCCCACCAAAGCGTTGAGCAAAGTCGACTTGCCAACATTCGGCTCGCCAATAATGGCCACCGCTACCCCATTTTTGAGCGCATTACCCTCGTGAAAAGACGCGGCCAACGAGGCTATCTTGCCCAGCGCCTTGTCGAGCAACAAGGCCAGCTCTTTGGGCGAGGCGAACTCCACCTGCTCTTGCCCAAAGTCCATTTCGAGCTCCAACATCGATTTTATGTGCAACAACTTGGAACGCAAGTCACGCAACTCATCGCGATAACCACCACGCATTTGGCTCATCGCCACTCGCGCTGCGGCAGCCGAAGTGCTGGCTATCAGATCGGCCACGGCCTCGGCTTGGGCAAGGTCGAGTTTCCCGTTCAAAAAAGCACGCTTTGAAAATTCGCCAGCCACAGCCATCGTCGCACCACTAACACACAAAAGACGCATAATCTCACCCGCAATCCACGAAGAACCGTGACACGAAATTTCGACCATATCTTCGCCCGTGTAAGAGGCCGGCCCCGCAAAATAAGTGCACATCACTTGGTCTATCACCATTCCGTCGTCGGGATTGGTGATATAGCCCAAGGTGGCCATGCGCGGCGATAGGTCGTGATCGAAAATTGTACGTACTATTTTATAGGCGTCGGCTCCGCTAAGGCGAACTAGGGCAATAGCTCCGCCGGTGGGGCTAGATAGGGCAACGATGGTAGGCATTTGTGTATTTGTTTTTATAAATTTGTCGAGCATCTATTCTTTATATGTTGACAATATTTACAAAAATAGTTAAAAATTTATTACCTACGCTCCTTTCTGTCCATTAATTGATATTCCGGGTGCCAAGGGATTGATAGATCGGTGACTCTCCGGAAATTGTTTTCGGGGGGCTCACTTTTTGCTATACGTTCCACGTTAAGCCACGTTAAGCCACGCCACTAGTCTTACGAGAGTTGCTCGCTTTTTAGCTTCTTCAACGCCTCCATCGCCTGTTCGTAATTCGGCTCGTTCACCAAGTCACTCACATACTCCACATAACGGATCACCCCATGGGGGTCGATAATCACCACACCTCGAGCCAATAATTGACTCTCTTTGATCAAAAATCCGTATTTCAGCCCAAAGTCACACTCCTTGAAATCAGACAACGGAAAAACGCGATCGATACCCTCCGCTCCGCAAAAACGCGCCAAGGCAAAAGGCAAATCACGACTAACCGACAAAAGCACAACATCGCTGCCCATCTCCACAGCCAAGCGATTAAATTCATGCGTCTGACGCGCGCACACCGAGGTGTCGATCGAAGGAAAGACAGTAACCACAACGATTTTACCCTTGAAATCAGACAGACTAACACCCAAACCGTTTTTGTCTATCGCCGTAAAATCGGGCGCCAATTGACCGACTATTGTCGTTTGGCCAAGCAAAGTCAAGGAGTTGCCTGCGTGCGAAACTAATTTTTTGTTCTCTTTCATCATAGTATTTTTTTCAATATATTTAATTAACCGATAAAAAATCAGCGTTTTTCGTCTATTTGGGGAGCTATTTTTTTGAGTTCAAAGCCTTGATTCGGCGAGCCAACAAAAGGTTTGAAACCAAAAAACATGATCGAACCATAGCGCCAAATCAACTACCAAATCCAAGATCAAAACGTAGCAATGATTTTTGATATTATTTGTCTTTCTAAAAATAATACAATAAGCATACCAAATTACATTTTTTTATCTATATTTGACCTAGAATACTCTAAAACAATAGTCACATAAGTTCACACGACGATGGAAAAAAATTTAACAATTCGTACCGATCTTTGTACACGTTGCGGGCGCTGTGTCACGGTGTGCCCATCTCAGATTTTCGTTCAGCCAAGCGCCCGGCAAGCCATCGAAATAACGAATTTCGACTCCTGTATCGCGTGTGGGCACTGCGCCGATGTGTGCCCGGAGGGAGCCGTCAACCATTCTCTTTTTGCGCCACCGGCCATTCACCACATAGACTACGACCAGATGCCAAGTCCCGAGCAACTATTGCTGCTCATCGCCTCGCGCCGCTCTAACCGCTCTTTTTCGCAGAAGGCGATCCCGGCTCCGTGGCTCGAATTGATCGTTCGCGCCGCAGGACTTGCCCCCACGGCTAGCAATAGTCAAAACGTGGGCTTCACCTTGATCACCGACCCCAAGAAGATCGAGGCTATTGTTGATTTCACGTTGTCGGTTTGCGATTCTCTGGCTCGCAAGCTCACCTGTGCTCCGATAAAAATGGTGGTCAAGCCCTTTGCGCCTGCCCTGTATCGCTATGTGCCGATTTTTGCGCGCATCAAAGCCGCACGCGCCGCCGGCCAAGATCCGATCCTGCGCTCGCCTAGCGCCGTTCTTTTGATCCACACGCCAGACAATAGCCGCTTTGGCGCCATTGATGCTAATTTGGCCTATCAAAATGGCTCGCTCATGGCCCAAAGTTTGGGCGTGAGCCAAATGTACACAGGCTTTGCACTGACGGCCATCAGACAAGATAAGAAGAAGCGTTTGAACGCAATTTTCGGCCTCGAAGGGCGTACGATTCAAGCCGGCATGGCGCTTGGTTTGCCTTCGGTGCGCTACCCGAATTACACGGATCGCCAAGCGTTAAATATCACTAGATTCTAAATTCATAACCTCTATTATATTATAGTGTCAAAAAAAAATCGTAAAACAACAAAAAAAAAGACAAAAGTTTTTGGAAATTAGAGAATAGTTCATATCTTTGCAGTTCGTTTTGACCATCTTTAGGAATAAGGAGCGTCGAGGCGGGAGAAAAGCCGATGTAGCTCAGTTGGCCAGAGCAGCTGATTTGTAATCAGCTGGTCGGGGGTTCGAATCCCTCCATCGGCTCGTAATTGCTAGTGATTTGGGAACAAGGCCAAGTCGAAAATTTATTGGGGAGAT
>JAVWYC010000175.1:0-3536 GCA_036661755.1 Mucinivorans sp.
GCTCTTGAAAGCTTCGCTTTTCTTAACTGCTCTTAAAAGCTTCGCTTTTCTGAACCGCGGAAATCACCCCCCCCACGCAACCCTGCAAAACATACACAACTCAATCAATACAAATAATCCTACGGATTATAAATGTCAGTATAACGAAAATCCAAAATCTCACGCGCCATCTCTGCCATTTTTTGAATCTGAGCGCTCCCCGGATCCGCCGCAGCCAAATTCAATACCTTAGCAAAATCACCCGCCCTAAACGCCGCCTGCGCCGCCGCCAACGACCCCGCAAAATAAAGCGCATGCTCCTCGATATAAGCAAGCACACCGGGCGTAACCCCTTCCATCAAACAACCCGATCGTATGGCAGTCGAATTTTCGGCATAAAGCGGTCTTAGATCGGTAACTGGATTGCCAACATCACCAACAGCGCGAGGGTAAATAATGAAATCAACCAACTCCTTCAACTCCCTAGCCCTATGCCACCAAGGCAACTCGCGCTCAATGTCGCCCCCGCAAAGTATCGAAAAATGAAATTCGGGATACTCCTTTTTTAGATGCTCGATCGTGTTGATTGTGTAGTGTGGTGCCGGTAATTCATTTTCTATGGTGCAAATCTCGACCCCCTCGATACCATCAAAAGCAAGGTGTATCATCGCCAAACGATCGGCCCACGGAGCTAATTCAAGAGCTGTTTTGAATGGATTTTGAGGCGTAGGAACCACCCACACCTCACTCACCGCCGTGCAAGTCAACGCCCAACGTGCAATCGCCGTATGGCCCTTGTGTGGAGGATTGAAGGAGCCCAGTAGTAGGGCTATATTTTTGTCCGTCATTCGTTTTCCGTTTTTTCATCACTCGTAAAGTCGGGTGATGTGATGCGGATTTCGGCGCCATCGCCTGGCGGGACAAGCATCGCGCCTTGATTTTGGTCGACAATATGGCCAATAACGTTAATGTCGGGCATCGTGCCCAGGTCTTTGTGGTGAGCCACCGAAGCGGTGAAGAGTAATTCGTAATCTTCGCCACCGTTGAGTATAGCCACCAAGGGATCGGTATTCATTTCGTCGGCCATTTCACGTACGGCGCCATTGATAGGCAATTTTTCGAGATAAACCCTTGCTCCCACTTGACTTTTGTGGCACAGGTGGAGTAGGCCGGAAGCCAAACCCGAAGTGAGATCGATCATCGAAGTGGGCACAATATCGTATTCGGCCAGTAGCTCCACAATATCTAAGCGCGCCGTTGGATTGAGCGCCGCGGCCAAAATAGCACGGTGTCGGGTAAAGATCTCGCGGTCGGCTTTCGCGCCAACGCGTTTTTCTCTATCCAGCAATTTGAGCCCCATGTAGGCAGCCCCCAGTGTGCCGGTAGTGCAGATCAAGTCCCCCACGTCGGCTCCGCTACGCAGGGTCAACCGATCGCCACTCACCTCGCCCAGCGCAGTTGCCGTCAGCATTAGCCCCGTAAGCGAACTACTGGTATTGCCGCCGATTAGCGACACATCGTAACGCGAACAAGCGGCCTCTATTCCGCTGTAAAGCGCCGTGGCTTCTTCCACCGAAAAACGTGCCGATAATCCCACATTTACAGTCACATAACGTGCCGCCGCGTTCATGGCGTAAATATTTGACACAGCGCGAGTTATGATCTTCTGTCCAAGGTGTTCGAGTGGGAAGTAAGATAGATCGAAATCCACCCCTTCGAGCATCGACGCTTCGGCCACCGTTTCGAGGGTTTTCCCTCGGTCGATCACGGCCGCATCATCGCCCACGCCACAGATCAAATCACTTGTAGCCCAAGAAGTTAAATGTTCAATAAAAGCCACTTTGCCTAGGCTTGCGATAGGGGTTCTCATAGGTCGATAAATTTGAAAAATAGTTCTTGTCTGCGATTATTTTTTGCAGACTTTTTACAAAAATACAAATAATAAATGGTATCTTTGTAAAATTATTTTAACAAAAAAACGAAAGATATGTTAAATATATTGCTTTTTGGCCCTCCGGGGGCAGGCAAGGGCACGCAGGCCGACTTGCTGAAAACACGCTACGATTTGCTTCACCTTTCGACCGGCGAAGTGATACGCCAAAACATCAAAAACAACACCGTTCTCGGTGCTCAGGCCGAAGCTCAAATGGCTGGTGGCGGCTTAGCTTCCGACGAATTAGTATGCTCAATCATAGGTGATTATGTGGCGCAAAACAGTTCGGCACGTGGTGTGCTTTACGATGGTTTTCCGCGCACTTTGCCACAGGCTTCGCGTTTGGACGAAATACTGGCTACCGAGGCTCAAAAGGTGACTGCCATGGTGGCCATGATGATCCCCGATGAGGTGATAGTGGCTAGGATTTTGAATCGCGCCAAGGTGAGTGGTCGTCTTGACGATCAAAATATCGATACTATTCGTGCGCGAATTGACGCATACAACACTCAGACGGCTGTTGTGGCCGACTACTATAAAAAGCAGGGCAAATATTTTGAGATTGACGGCACCGGTACAATCGAAGAGGTGAATCTTCAAATTTGCAAAATTATTGATCAACTAATTAAAGGATAAACAGATGTACGATCTACTAAAAGGTAAAAAAGGGCTTATTTTCGGAGCGTTGAACGAACATTCCATCGCTTGGAAAGTGGCCGAGCGTGCGGCGGCCGAGGGGGCTCAGATAGTATTGAGTAACACCGCCATGGCGGCTCGCATGGGTGGTACGGCTGAATTGGCCGAGCAATTGGGTACGATTTTTGTTCCGGCAGATGCTACTTCGGTGGAGGATCTCGAGAATTTGATAGACCGTACGATGGAGCATTTTGGTGGTAAGTTCGATTTTATTCTTCACTCGATCGGCATGTCGCCCAACGTGCGCAAGGGTCGTAAGTACGACGATTTGGACTATAATTTCTTGCAAAAGACGCTTGATATATCGGCTATTTCGTTTCACAAGGTGATGCAAGTGGCTCGCAAGAAGGACGCGGTGAATGATTGGGGTTCGATTGTGGCTCTTTCGTACATAGCAGCTCAGCGGACTTTGTATGGTTATAATGATATGGCCGATGCTAAGGCGTTGCTTGAATCTATTGCGCGTTCGTTCGGTTATATATGGGGTCGCGAGAAGAAGATCCGAGTGAACACTGTTTCTCAGTCACCGACGCCAACCACGGCAGGTAGTGGTGTGATGGGTTTGGATGGTTTGATGGATTTTGCGTCACGTATGTCGCCTTTGGGCAATGCGACGGCTGATGATTGTGCGGATTATGTGGTGACTTTATTTTCGGATTTGACGCGTAAGGTGACCATGCAGAATTTGTATCATGATGGAGGTTTTTCTAATATGGGAATGAGTCGTCGTGCGATGAAGCTTTATTCCAAGGGGTTAGAGGAGAAGTTGGCTGAGGAGGAGTCGCATCTTCAATTTGAGGATGTAAGCAAGAAGTAGTTAAAGGAATTTTTTCAAGAGCGGTTCAGAAAAACGCAGTTTTTCAAAAAAGTTTTGGGTGACTTTTTCAAAAGTCACGATTCGGCACGGCGCCGGCACGGCGATTTTTCG
>JAVWYC010000176.1:0-3492 GCA_036661755.1 Mucinivorans sp.
TGACTTTTGAAAAAGTCACCCAAAACTTTTCTTGAAAAACTTCGTTTTTCTTAACCGGAGATTGAAATCTTTGTTTGTCTTAACTGCTCTTGGATACTGCGTTTTTCTTAACCGGCTCTAAATGATTTTCTTGTGAATCCTACTTCTCCTCAACACTCGGACCAACAAGAACCAAACCCCCCTCATCAACACATACAACCATCGGATTAGCTAACCATTCACCCAAAATAACCAACTGACTTGTCTCATTCAAACGATAAATTAACGGCGTATGCTCATGACCAAAAACAAAATAATCAATCCCGGAATCAACAGTAACCAAATATTTACGAGCAAAACTAACCAGAAAATCATCCTCCCTACCAAAAATATGAGCCACACCACCACGCCTTAAACGATTGGACAACGACCAACGCAAACCAAAAGCCATCAACAAATCAGGATGAATCAACCAACTACCAATCTTCCTAGCCCACGAACTATGAAAAAGACCGAAAATAATCGCACCAAAAAAACCGTGCTTGCAATAATCATCACCATGAGCAATAAAAAATTTATACCCCCCAATCACACGAATCATAGGCTGACGCTCAATAATAATTCCACATTCTTTACTCAGATAATCATTCACCCACAAATCATGATTGCCCGGGAAAAAATGAACCTCCACTCCTCGATCCACCAAAGCCGACAAAGCCGCCAAAGTACGCACAGCCCCTTTGGGAACAACATGTTTCCATTCAAAAAAGAAATCAAAAATATCGCCCACCAAAAACAATTCACTGCAATCATTTTCGATCGAACGAAGCCAATCGACAAACTGTTTTTCACGTTCTTTTGGTGATTTTGTTCCAAATTCAAGCCCCAAATGAATATCGGAAGCCATGTATACGGCCATGTTGATAAGTTTTTAATAACTATTGCAAGTACTTGATAATCAAGCAAACTTTTGTTAATAACTTTGTTAACAAAGTGTAAATATAATTTAATAATTTTTGAAAAACCCTATTGTTTAAGAAATATAAAATAATAATAGAGATTTGTGAATGAGAAAAACAAGTAAAAGTTATGAAAAGTTATAGACTGAAAATTAACAGAATTTAGTTACTTTTGCGCTGTAAATGTTGATAAGTGAGGTGTTGATAAGTTTTTGGATGCAGTGTTGATAAGTTTTTTAGATCGCTGTGAGTCAATATGTTTTATCTACGCCCAATGTTACAAAAATGTTAACAACCACATACGCAATAGCAAAGATAAGAAGTTATTGAACTTATGAACACCTATTATTTATTATTATTAGATTATATATTTAACTTTAAGTAAAAAGAAATAATAATAAAGTCGAATCGTTCCAGATATTCAAAAAAAGAGATGATTATCAAAATAAACGGCATACGAGACCCCGAAATGATACCGCAGTTGATGGAGCTGAATCCTCTGTATCTGTGTTTCGATTTCCGTCGCCATGTGAACGACTATATAGGCGAAGTGGACGAAGCGATATACTCCAAAATACCGCCAAAAGTTCGCAAAACAGGTATCTTTGAAAACGATAATCCACTCTATATCCTATCGCTTGCCGGCCGTTTCACCCTCTCGACCATCGAACTTGAAGGTGACGAATCGCGCTTGGATTGCGAAATCTTGGCCGCCGAAGGGGTGGAGCTAATCAAAACGATAAATAATATAAGTCAAATCGAAAAATATGAGGGCGTATGTAATAAATTTATTATTCGTGATCCCGAAATATTAAAAGTGTATAGAGGTAATACGTTGATTATTAATTCTATATCAACATTCAACACACATTCATACGGGGTGGAGGTGATGAAAAACGAAGTGAATGTATTCAAAAGTCAATATATCGCAAAAAAATAAAACGTGGATAATATTCTTAGAAGCATAATAAAATCAACATCCAGCACTCATGTGCCCTTGTTGTTGGCGCCGATGGAAGATGTTACGGATAGTTCGTTTCGCTGTTTGTGTAAGGATTTTGGGGCCGATCTGGTTTACACCGAATTTGTGAGCAGCGATGCCTTGGTGCGCGATGCTGCAAAGACGCTCAAAAAGCTCGACTTCACTCCTTTTGAACGCCCTATCGGAATACAGATTTATGGCAATATAACAGAGGCGATGGTTGAATCGGCTCAAATAGCCCAAGGCTACGACCCCGATCTGATAGATATAAATTTTGGTTGTCCGGTCAAGAAGATTGCCGGTCGCGGTGCGGGGAGCGGCATGATGAGAACGCCGGATAAAATGGTGGAAATAACGCGTCAAGTGGTCTTGGGTGTCGATAAACCGGTGACCGTCAAAACGCGCCTTGGTTGGGATGATGATAGCAAAAATATAGAAGAGATAGCGCTTCGTTTGCAAGATGTGGGCATTGCAGCGCTCACAATCCATGGCCGTACGCGAGCTCAAATGTATAAAGGCGAGGCGGATTGGGAGTTGATAGGCAAGGTCAAGAACAACCCCTTGATCCATATTCCAATTATCGGCAACGGTGATGTTGATTCGCCACAAAAGGCTAAGATGTATATAGATCGTTATGGGGTCGACGCTCTGATGATTGGCCGGGCTACATATGGTCGGCCTTGGATATTCAGCGAGATAGATCACTACCTGGAAACAGGCGAAATAATGGCGCAACCAACAGTAGAGCAACGTGTGGCCATAGCGAAGCGTCATTTATTGCTGTCGGTTGAGGCGAAGGGCGAGAAGGTGGGTGTGCTCGAGATGCGTCGCCACCTGAGCTGTTATTTTAAGGGTTTTACGGACTTTAAGCCTTTGCGTATGAGATTGGTCACCGAACCGGATTTAGAGCCACTGATGGCTGTTTTTGATGATATTTTAAGTATCTACCGTGGTTATGACGCCACGGGTATCACGCCGAGCACTCCTTGGCAATAATTATTTTTGGGCTATGAGGGCAGAGCAGAGGGCTGATATTCCTTCGCCTCGTCCTTGGAAGCCGAGGTGTTCGGTTGTTGTGGCTTTCACTCCTACTTGTGAGATGTCGATTTGTAGGTCTTGTGCTATTGTGGCTCTCATTTGTTGTATGTAGGGTGCTAATTTGGGAGCTTGTGCTATTATTGTGCAGTCGACGTTTTGGATAGTGTAGTTGGTGTTGATCATTTGGCAGACTTGTCGGACGAGGATTCGCGAGTCGATGCCTTTGTATGTTTGGTCTTGGTCGGAGAAATGTGTACCTATATCGTTTAGTGCTGCTGCTCCAAGGAGTGCGTCGCATAGTGCGTGTAGTAGGACATCGCCGTCGGAGTGTGCAGCGAGTCCGAGGGGGTGATTTATGTGTACTCCTCCGATTACCAGGGGTATATTTTTTTCGAGTTTATGAACATCGTATCCGTTTCCGATTCTGAGCATAGTTTTGAGTAGTTTAGTATTTTTGCAAAAGTAGTTAATTTTTGTTAATTTATTGTGATAGGGTTGGTTAAGAAAGAAACGGAATTACTGGGAGCTGATTCA
>JAVWYC010000177.1:0-3485 GCA_036661755.1 Mucinivorans sp.
CGCCGTGTAGAATCGTGACTTTTGAAAAAGTCACCCAAAACTTTTTGGGAAAAACTGCGTTTTTCTGAACCGGCTCTTGAAAACTGCGTTTTTCTGAACCAACACTAGCTTAACACACACACCACAAACCCGCGACCACGCGTGCTCTTGATCGCCAAATCTGAAAAATATAAAAAAACAATACCATGGACATAGAACAAATACGACACTACTGCCTCACAAAAATAGGCGCCGTGGAAACACAACCCTTCGACCCCGATACACTCGTCTACAAAGTAACACGCAAACAACACGAACTGAGAATGTTTGCCCTGCTATCACTGCAACGACCCAACTATGTGACACTAAAATGCGATCCCGATCTATCCGTCGAACTACGCGACTACTGGAACGATGACGTCCAAGGAGCATGGCATTTCAATAAAATACACTGGAACCAAATCCGCCTAAATGGCGCCCTGAACAATAATCAAATAAAACAATTGATCGATCATTCCTATGACCTCATAAGTACAGGGAAAAAACAAAAACTCGACATCTCTATGCTTATTACTTTGTGACGCCCCTAACGCCCCTAACACTAACGCCCGAAAGAACAAGTAACGACAACTTATACAACAATCGCGCCCCAACAATCGCGTCCCACTCATCATCTGCCGATGGCGAAACTTCATTCAGGTCAAAACCAATCACTCGACGCCCACTATCCCGCAACGCAATAAGCAAATTAACAGCCTTAGCCCAGCTCAAACCGCCAGGAACCGGAGTGCCGGTCGAAGGACACAGCGAACGATCCAAACCGTCAATATCAAAACTCACATAAACCTCGCTTGGCAAAGTATCCACAATTCTACGACACTGCTCACCCCACAATATACCGTTAAATTCGTCGATCGACATCTGACGATCAGTGAATTGAATGACCCTCTCGTCGCTGGCAGCAAGCGAGGCCTCGGCAAACGAAAAATCACGAACAGCTACTTGTGTTAGGCGAGTGACCTGCTTGATCTTCAAGGCGTTATACATGATTGAGGCGTGAGAATATTCAAACCCCTCATAGGCTTGTCGCAAGTCGGCATGAGCATCAATATGCAAGATCCCAAACGAAGGGTGATGCACCGCCAAAGCCTCGATCAACCCCAATGGAGTGCTGTGGTCACCCCCCACCAAACCAACCACACGCCCACCGCTGAGCTGCCCCAACGCTTGGCTACGCACCGCGTCCACCATCGCACGACAGGCAAGATTTACCACCCTCACATCGGCCGATACAACGGCGTCAGACTCCGAACCACCTTGTTCAATGTGAGCAATCACACGCTCGGCACACTCGCGCGAACAAACGCCCAACTCCTCAATATTTTTGTCGATCGGCAAACTCACAATCCCACCACGCCATAAATCCGGAGCATAATCGGCATCAAAAATTTCGACCTGAGTCGACGCCTCTATAATAGCTCTAGGCCCGGCAGCGCTCCCGGCACGATACGAAACCGTCACGTCCCACGGCACACTAATCAACGATAGAGCAGCCTGCGATTCATTGAAAGGGAAACCGAAATAATTACCATTGGCCACTCCCGTTGCGTCGGGGTCAAAATCGGATAGGGAATATAAGTTCATGGACAATAAAAATGTTTAAGATGTTTTGCAAAGTTAATTTAATTTTATAAATTTGTGTTAATGTATATTAATTATCAAAATCTATAATGACACAAAATCTTAACGCTATTGCTTCGGCATTTGTCTTGGACGGATCGGTAACCTCGGTCAAGCCCCTAGGCGAAGGTTTTATTAACGATACTTTTATTGTCGAAACATCGAATAATGTACGCTATATTTTGCAGCGTAAAAATAAGAAGATTTTTACCAACATACCTTCGATGATGGATAACATTCTTCGAGTGACTAACCACCTGAAAAACAAAATAATAGCCTCTGGTGGCGATCCGCTACGCGAGGCGATGACCATTATCCCTACAACAAATGGTGAACTCTATTTCAAAGATAGCACCAACGAATATTGGGCAGTATGTCTTTTTATCGAAGATACAATTGCTTATCAATCAGCCACAACGCCGGAATTAGCTTCGCAAGGAGGCCGCGGTATTGGTAAATTCCAGGCCATGCTCTCGGATTTCAAAGAACCGTTAGTCAATATTTTGCCGGGTTTCCACGATATGCGTTTTCGTTTCACACAATTCGATCAAGCAGTGGCGGCAGATGCGGCTGGGCGTGTGAGAAATTTGACAGAAGAAATTTCGTGGATCAACGCTCGGCGCGATAAGATAATGGAGGTATGGGAAAAAGTCGAAAATGGTACGATCCCCACACGAGTAACGCATAACGACACGAAGATCAACAACATACTCTTCGACCAACAAGGCGAGGTGTTGTGTGTGATAGATCTCGACACGGTGCTCAGCTCGACCATCCTTAACGATTATGGCGATGCAATGCGTTCATACACCAACACGGGGGCTGAGGACGATGCCGATTTGAGCAAAGTGTCGATGGATCTCAATATTTTCCGTGGCTTTACGGAAGGTTATTTGAGCCAAGCCTCGAAATTCCTATTACCGGAAGAGTTGAAATATTTGGCTTTTTCGGCCATTTACATTACCTACGAACAGGTGCTTCGTTTTTTGTTGGACTACATCAATGGTGACACGTATTATAAAATCAAGTCGCCAGATCATAACTTGATTCGTACGAGGGCTCAATATAAATTATTGCAAAGTATGGAGGCGCAACTAGATGAAATGAATAAAATAGTAGCAGAGTGTCATGTTAGAAATTCCTAAGTTTACGTGCGATTGCCATCGAGAGCTACAGCGACCGCGCATTAATATTGCATGTAATAATTGGTCAAAGGAGTATCCTTATACGCCTAGCGCTAATTTTTCGGCAGCCTACGATGATCAAGCGTTGTATCTTCGTTTTCGTGTGATTGAAGATTGTGCCAAGGCTCTTGTGGGTGAAGATCAAGGGGCGGTATGGACTGATTCGGCGGTCGAGTTTTTCATTAGTTTCGATGATACGGGTTATTATAATTTTGAATTTAATTGTATTGGTCGAGCTTTGTTGGCTTTTCGCAAGCAGAAGCCATCGCCCGAGGTAGCTTCGCCGGAGGTGATGGCGATGATTGAGCGCGATTCGACATTGGGCAGTGAGTGTTTCGAGGAGCGTTATTTAGATACTGGTGATAAGGTGAATTGGGAATTAAACGTTAGGATTCCTCGTGAGGTATTTTTCAGACATAAGATCGAGTGTTTTGATGGTTTGCGAGCACGTGGGAATTTTTATAAGTGTGGTGATGGTTTATCGAAGCCGCATTATTTGTCATGGAGTCCAATTGACACTCCGGCACCTAATTTTCATGTGGAGCAATTTTTCGGTGATTTACATTTTGAGTAGGTAGTTGTTAGGTGTAGTTCCAAATATCGCGGCTAAGAGGAACGAAGTTTTCAAGAGCCGGTTAAGAA
>JAVWYC010000178.1:0-3408 GCA_036661755.1 Mucinivorans sp.
ATGTACGAAAAATATGGAATTATGTATTACCCCACTTATATGATTGTGGATGCCCAAGGAAACATTGTCGACAAGGCCGCCCCAGCGCCTTCGAGCGGCGAAACACTATACCAAACCATGCGCGAAAGATTAAAACTAAAATAAAGATCGATGACTCGAAAACTTCTTCTGCCTCTGGTAGCGATTCTGTCGTTACTCTCCCCCTATGTATCGGCTCAACCCAAAAATCCGGTCGCATGGAGTACGAAAGTAACGGGCGATCAGGTGCTCATCACCGCCAAAACCGATAGCCCATGGCATATGTACGACCTTGGTCCCTACACCGATGGGCCGAACGCTACAACTTTCCATTTCGAGCTGCCACAAGGAGTTACCCTGCGCGGAACGATTGTCGAGAAAGATAAGCCTCAACGCAAAATGGATGAAGTTTTCGGCATGCCAATCGGGGTCTATGGCCCTGTGGCGCGCTTCGTTCAACAGTTCAACAACACCACGGGTGGTAATGCCAAAATCATAGCCACAGTCGAATGGCAAGTGTGCGACGAACAAAGTTGCCAAGCACCAACCGATCACACATTCGCTTTCACCATAGCCCCAACGGCCGCTAACGCACAAACAGACGTAGCCACGGATACAATGGCCGGTGAAGTGGCTGCAGCCGAGCAAGTGGAACCCTTGGCCGCCGCTATTGCCGCC
Source organism: Mucinivorans sp. (assembly GCA_036661755.1). Classification (GTDB taxonomy): domain Bacteria; phylum Bacteroidota; class Bacteroidia; order Bacteroidales; family Rikenellaceae; genus Mucinivorans. Next base: position 697 of record JAVWYC010000178.1, read on the forward strand.
GTCCCAATCGTGGAACGAACAGACACCGTGTCGGCACTCTCTCTGTGGGCCATTATTATCGAGGCTGTTTTGTGGGGCTTTGCCGCGCTACTCACGCCATGCGTCTTTCCGATGGTTCCGATGACGGTGAGCTTCTTTATCAAAGGGTCGGCCAACAAAGCGCGCGGACGCACCATGGCCATGATCTATGGTCTGTCGATTGTTGCACTCTATACTATTCCTATTGCCTTGATCATCGGGATCACCTATTTTGGCGGAGGCGAAACCATTACGGCCGACATCTTCAATTGGTTGGCCACACACTGGGTTCCTAATATTTTGTTCTTCTTGATCTTCATGACCTTTGCCGCGTCGTTCTTTGGAGCCTTCGAGATCACCATGCCCTCGTCGCTTGTCAATCGCACCGACGCCAAGGCCGATAAAGGCGGCTTGATGGGCGTTTTCTTTATGGCCATGACCTTGGTGCTCGTTTCGTTTTCGTGCACAGGGCCAATTGTGGGCTCGATACTAGTCAAATCGACTCAGGGCGAAATCTGGGAGCCGATCGTTACGATGCTCGCTTTTTCGACCGCCTTTGCACTACCCTTCACTCTTTTTGCCCTCTTTCCGTCGCTACTGAAAAGCATGCCTAAGTCGGGCGGCTGGCTTAGCTCGGTCAAAGTTGTGCTAGGCTTTATAGAGTTGGCCTTGGGGCTCAAATTCCTCAGCGTGGCCGACCAAACATACCACTGGGGAATACTCGATCGCGAGGTTTATCTGTCGCTCTGGATTGTGATTTTCTCGATGCTGGGTCTCTATTTCTTGGGTAAAATTCGCTTTTCGCACGACACCAAAACCGACCACGTGGGCGTTAGTCGCCTCTTTCTGGCGATCCTCACCTTTAGCTTCGTTGTTTATATGATTCCGGGCATGTGGGGCGCGCCGCTCAAATCGCTCAGTGGCTACCTGCCGCCGGTTTCGACCATGGATTTCGACATGACAGTAGCCCAAGCCGGATCGGTAGACAAAGCCGCTCAAAGTGTACTCCCACAACGAAAATACACCGATATGCTCCATATTTCGCATGGCTTGGAGGGATTTTTCGACATGAAAGAGGGATTGGCCTACGCCAAAAGTGTAGACAAACCTATCTTCTTGGACTTCACAGGCCACGGCTGCGTGAATTGTCGCGAGATGGAGGCCAATGTGTGGAGCGATCCGCAAGTGCTCGAAATTCTGCGTCGCGACTATGTGATAGTGGCATTGTATGTGGACGACAAAAAAACGCTGCCACAAAGCGACTGGGTGACAGACGACAATGGAAAAGTGATGAAAACGTTGGGCAAAATCAACGCCACTTATCAAATACAACGCTTCCACAACAACGCGCAACCATACTATTGCTTGATCGATCCATTCACCGACACCTTGGTCATAGAGCCAAAAGCCTACGACAAATCGGTGCCTAACTTTGTGGCTTTCTTGCTTTCGGGCATCGAGGCTTACAAAGCAAAACAAGAGGCGCGATGAAAACGATTCTCGTGATCCGCTCTTCGGCCATGGGCGATGTGGCCATGACAGCGCCTGTGCTTCGCGCGCTGAGCGAACGCTATGGCGAGCAAGTGAAGGTGGTGATGCTTACGCGTGAATTTTATGAGCCCTTTTTTGAAGGGATCAGCGGGCTCGAAATATTCAACATCGACCTAGCCGAGCAACACAACGGCGTGAGAGGGGTCTATCGCCTTTTCTGCCAATTGCAACAAGCCTATCGTTTGGACATGGTGATCGACCTGAACTACAAACTTTATAGTCGTTTGTTGCGCAATTTCTTCCGCTTGGCGGGCATCAAGACCTATCACATAGACAAGGGGCGCGCCGAGAAAAAAATGATCACGCGCAATAAGAACAAACATTTAGTGCAGCTCAAAAGTTCGATAGAGCGTTATGCCGATGTTTTTCGCGTGGCGGGATTACCGATCCAAGTGCCTAATATTTTGCCGCCGCGTGCTGTGCGTGCGGTGCCTGCGATGGCGGGGCCCAAGGGTGAGCGTTGGGTTGGCATTGCTCCTTTTGCTAAGCATCAGGGCAAAGTGTTACCGATGGCCACTATTCGTTTGGTTATCGAGCAGCTCACGGCGTGGGACCCTACGATTCGGATTTTCATCTTTGGTGGTGGTAGGGCGGAGAAGATGGTTGCGCGCAGTTTGGAGGCGTGGTATAGCAATTGCACGTCGGTGATTGGGGCTTTGACTTTGGAGGGCGAGATGGATATGATCGCTTCGCTTGATGTGATGTTGTCTATGGATTCTTCGGCCATGCACATGAGTTCTTTGCTTGGCGTGAGGGTTGTTTCGGTGTGGGGGGCGACTCATCCTTACGCAGGTTTTTTGGGTTTAGGTCAATCGTTGTCTGATGTGGTGCAGGTTGATTCGTTGCCATGTCGTCCATGTTCGGTGTATGGTCATAAGCCGTGCATGCGTGGTGATTGGGCGTGTATGCAGCAGATCACGCCAGAGGTGATTGTTTCTCGTTTGGTGTCATTGCTTTGGTAGTTATTTGCGGGGGTGATTGAGTTGGTTTAGAAAGCGAAGTTTTCAAGAGTCGGTTCAGAAAGAAACGAGCTCACTCGGATCCGATTCAGAAAAACGAAGTTTTTCAAGAAAAGTTTTGGGTGACTTTTTCAAAAGTCACGATTCGACACGGCGATTTGCTGGCACGCCGCTGGCACCAAGC
>JAVWYC010000179.1:0-3378 GCA_036661755.1 Mucinivorans sp.
GCCGCTAGCCATGAGCGCCGCCCCCTTAGCCAAAGCAAAGAGCCCGATCTGATCCCCCTCCTCGAAAGCCGTCGCCGTAGCGCGGCTCGCACTGCTAGTGCTGCTGCTCTGTTCCTCAAAAACAGGAGTGAGCACAATGGTAACCTCGCCAGAAGTGATGCCGCTACTCTGACGAGTGCACGAAAACGCGGATAACAACAACGAAAGAATTAAGAGCGAAAATCTATATCTCATGGCTAAAATATTAACAATAAGTAAGTTACACAAACAAGTAGCGGCATTATTGTTCGTCCGAAACTACGTTGTTTTTCCCTATAATATTTGTTTGCAATAAAAGCCATATTGCATGCAATACTTTATCGCCAAAATGCTTATTCTAAGATTTTTACATAAAAATTTTGTTGTACAAAAAAATGTTCATATATTTGTCACACAAATAGCGGTTAAATCGAACGTTAAAAACTACCTGCTATAAAACACGTTGGGAACCCAACAAGAACAAGGCTTTTGCCATCAAAATAATAACATTCCAACAGCACCAAAATCGACAAAAAAAAGCACAAAAATATAGCTCCACCTAAAACAGGCAGAGCTAATACAAGATACGATTTTGCACTCAGCAAAAAAATATGTTCAAACGGCTAAATACGTGATGTTCACCACGATAGAATAAATCCAAAAAGATCTTAAACGTCGAAAATGATAGCAAAATTCACTATCATACGCAAGCCGATAACCTGAATCTACAACGGTACACGACGCCCACCCTCCATAGCCACCACAAAGGCATCTCGAAATTGATGTGCAGCAAGAATTTTGTTGCACGCCACTTGGGCGTCACGCTGCGAAACATAAGAACCTTGGTAGTAAACATAACCACCCGAAGGCATACGCTGCTCAATCACATTGTCAAGTGAAGAAAATGAGCCAAAAGAAAGCTTAGTCCGACTGATGGCTATCATCACACGATAAACACGACCCTGCGAATGGTCGAGAGTAGAACCCGATTCACCGAAAGAATCATCACCCAAAACATCCGAGTCACTATCTGAACTAATCGATATGTCAACCTGCGACAAAGCACCTCTATTGTCACGCAAATAGTCGCGATACATGCGGTCTAACTCCGCATCTTCGGACAAACGACCAGCAAATGGATCGCTCTGCCCAACACGTATAGCGGCAATAGAATCAAGCGAACGACGAAATTCGGCATCATCCCCGCTTTCTGTAGGCGCCGACGACGGATCAACAACACCAACAGGAAACATTGCCAATTTACGCTCAACAATGACCAACTGATCTGTCAATAAATCAATCTCTTTGCTGATTTTTTTAGCTGCACTTTTTGTCGCAGTATGCAAAGAGACAGAAAGAGTGCTGATTTTAGACCCTATTTCTAGCTGCTCCTGCTGAAGATCACGACACACCTTTTGTGAGGTATTGAGGCCTACAACCACGCCCTGACTCAAATTGTCGATGTCTTGCAACGGACGCTTAGCGTGCACAGAAAGAGGAAATAAAACAAAAAACACCCCCGCAAAAACAACAAATAAAATATTAATACTGCTTTTCATGACTCACTTACCTTTAATATACTAAGTGCAAAAGTATCAAAAAAAATCGGATATATAAACTATTTTACAAAAAAACTTACTATCAAGTAGTTATTTGACCTTTTTTTGCTACCTTTGACCTATAATTAAAGGTCGTATTTAATTCACAAACTAGATGAAAAAGACTATACTTTTGTGCTTAAGCATCCTAATGCTGAGCAGTTTTACTACAGTCACCAAATCTCAAACACACAGCGCTAATCAATTAGTTGATAGCACTATATTCTATTATCGCACAGGTAGCACTATACTATATGAAGCATATAGTAGCAACGCGAGCGCCTTGGAAAGATTGAATCGCATGGTGGCTGCCAATCGACCTGCAATACTGTCGGGTAATGCTCACTTTGAATTATTGAGCTACATTCCTTCGTCGAGCGTTGGCGTGCCGACGGCCATCAATGCAGCTTCGATTCAAGCTAGCGTTGTGCGTTCATACCTCAAAACTCAATACGGAATACCGCACTCTTGCTCTACTTTCGCAATCGACACAACACAAGGAGCACAAAACAAAATCCAAGTGCAACTCATTTCGGGCCCCATACCATTGTATGCCAACAAAGAGATAAATTATAGCGAAGATCGCTCGAGTTGGGCTATCAATCAAGCATTTGCCGCCTATCAAGATGGTATTCCTTATGCCTCGTATTTGATGATTCTGGCTAGTCGCAACAACTATTTCGGAGCACAAGGAGGACAATTATATGCTCTGCGCAACGAAATGTGGCAAACGGAAGATTGGGATAATTTTGCCGACACAACCTCTTTGTCGCGTTTGGCATTAGCCGCCCAGATCAATCTCTACATCAAAACAGCCGATGGCGATTATGTCCAAGCAACACAATCAGATGTCGACAACGGAATAAAAATAATTTATTCTCGCAATGACGATGGAACATACTCATTTGCTTCGCTAGATGCGATTTTGGCAGCAGCTAAAAATGCAAACAACGATTACGCAACACTTTACGCCAAGCATAACACACCATCGGAAGGCTTTGTGAGTGCTAGCGAGCAACAGCCATACTCAACAAAAAATAGCGGCTTTCGTAATTATCCGATTTTTGGGTTCAAAACCAATCTGCTATATTGGGCCGTTGCGTTGCCAAACCTAGAGCTGGAATTTTATTTTGGGAAATCGTTCTCTATCTCCTTAGAGGGTGAATACACTTGGCTCTCGGAATATTTACCTGTAGAAAATGCTTATTATTTCTGGGGGGTGAACGGAGAGTTTCGTTATTGGTTTGAGCGCAACAGTCGTTATGAACATTGGTATTTAGGAGTATATGGTAATGCGGGGCAATATGACTTTAAGTTCGACAAGGTTGGTAATCAGGGTGATTATTATAGTGTTGGTTTGACGGCAGGTTATGTATTGCCGATCGGAAAGCATTTCAACGTTGAGTTTGGCTTGGGTGTGGGGTACATACATTACACAAATTCGGCTTATGTGTGGAACGCTGTTCGTGGGCGTAACGAGTGGCAGGATCCGAATAACATAGATGAGAATCGTTGGAACATATTTCCGACCAAGGCAAAGATTTCTTTGTTATGGAAGTTTTAGTCGATAGAGCGTGTGAGTGGTAGGTATTTTCGGTGAGGTTGTAAAGAGTTTCGTTGTGTTTTTTCGACGTGGCAATAAAAGGGTGCGTTGTGTTTTTGATTGTTGTGTTTGATAGATCAAAGGATCATAAGTAAAATCTACAAAAAATCACTAGGAGCGGTTCAGAAAAACGCAGTTTTCAAGAGCAGTTCAGAAAGA
>JAVWYC010000180.1:0-3347 GCA_036661755.1 Mucinivorans sp.
GGCGCAAAGAGCAAATCGCCGTGACTAATCGTGACTTTTGAAAAAGTCACCCAAAACTTTTCGGGAAAAACTTCGTTTTTCTTATTTGGCTCTTGAAATCTTCGCTCTTCTTAACCGCCCCTAAAAATCATTCGGCACCCAAAACCCCTCGGCGAAAAATAAAGCTCCCCTGAAATAATCACAACGAAAAATCAATAAAACCAAACAAGAATTATGTACCTTTGTAACCGATTATGGATACACTAAAACTAGAAACATCTACCTGGGGCGCCGACTACCAACTGCTCGATAGCGGAACGATGATGAAACTCGAACGCTTTGGCACGCAAATCATCGCGCGACCTGAACCACAAGCTCTCTGGGAACCCTCACTCCCCAAAGAACAATGGGCCGCCGCCGATGCTACCTTCATCCGATCAGCCAACCAAGATCGAGGACAATGGCGAACTACATCACGCACCAAAGAACAATGGTGGATCGAATACCAAAACCTGAAATTCCGCTTGGGACTCACCGCCTTCAAACACGTGGGCGTATTCCCCGAACAAGCCTCCAACTGGGACTTCGCTCAACATGCCATCAAAACCCTCGATGAAGAACACCCACAAGTGCTCAACATGTTTGCCTACACAGGCGGAGCCTCGATGGCCGCCGCCAAAGCCGGAGCTATGGTCACTCACGTGGATTCGGTCAAGGCCGTCAACACATGGGCTCGCGAAAATGCAGAGGCCAGCGGCATTCTCGACATTCGATACATAACCGACGACGCAACGAAATTCGCCGAACGACAAGTGCGCCGCGGGACAGTCTATCGCGGCATTGTGCTCGATCCGCCAGCCTATGGACGAGGCCCAAATGGCGAAAAATGGATACTCGAAGAAGACCTCCCTGCCCTACTTGTGCTCACACGCCAACTGCTAAGCCCGAAGAAAGGTTCGTTCTTGATCTTGAACCTCTATTCGATGGGTTTCTCGGCCCTACTGGCAGAGACCTTGGTGCGTCAGATTTTCACCGACCAACCCTCTCTCCTTTGCGGTGAACTTTATGCCACCGACAGCCACAACAAAAGACTTCCACTAGGCATTTTCCTACGCTTAACCATATGAACTTAAATGATTTGAAGCCCCTCAAGGGCAATGTTTATATCGAAACTTACGGTTGCCAGATGAATGTTGGTGACTCAGAAATAGTGGCTTCGATACTCAAAAAAGATCGTTGGCAAATCGTCGATTCGCTTGCTTTGGCCGATGTGGCCTTGGTCAACACGTGCGCGATTCGCCAAGGGGCGGAAGAGAAAATTTTCGGCCGCCTCAAGGAGTGGCGCGCCGCCAAACGCACCAATAAACACCTCTTGGTAGGCGTTATTGGCTGTATGGCCGAGCGATTGAAAGAGACTCTTTTTGAGAATAACATGGCCGATATTGTAGCCGGGCCAGACACCTACCGTGCTATGCCTCAGCTTATTGAGCGCGCTGCCGCGGGCGAAAAAGCCATCAACACTCTTCTTTCGACCCAAGAGACCTATGCCGAAATTGAGCCCGTGCGTTTATCGTCCAACGGTGTGTCGGCCTTTGTGAGCATTATGCGAGGGTGCAACAATTTTTGTGCCTATTGCGTAGTGCCTTACACGCGGGGGCGCGAGCGTTCGCGTTCTGTGTCCACCATTGTGGCCGAGGTTCGCGCGTTGCTGGCTCAGAACTATCACCAGGTGACGCTCCTTGGTCAGAATGTCAATTCATACAACGATCAAGGGGTTGATTTTGCTGACCTACTGACGGCGGTGTCCGAAATTTCGCCACAGCTGCGCGTAAGGTTCTCGACTTCGCACCCCAAGGATTTTTCGGATCGAGTGATCCAGACCATGCGCACTCACCCCAATATTGGTCGTTCGATCCACCTGCCGGCTCAAAGCGGTAGCGATGCGATGCTCGAAAAAATGAAGCGGCGCTACACTCATCAGTGGTATATGGATCGGATCGAGGCCATCAAGCGCAATTTGCCGGATTGTACAATAACGACCGATTTGATCGCTGGTTTTTCGGGCGAAACGATCGAGGATCACCTCCAAACGCTCTCTTTGATGCGTCAGGTGGGCTACTCTTACGCCTATATGTTTGCCTATTCTCAACGTCCGGGGACCTTCGCTGCGGCCAACCTAGCCGACGATGTTGAACAAAAAGAGAAAATTCGTCGCCTAAGTGAGATCATCGAGCTACAAAATTCACTATCTTTACAGAACAATGAGAATGATGTGGGTCGAATTTTCGAGGTTTTGATAGAGGGTCACTCCAAGCGTAGCGAGCAGCAGATGTTTGGTCACACCTCACAAAACAAGATTGCTGTTTTCGATTCGGTGCCCGGGCTCGCTATTGGTGATTTTGTCAAGGTGAAGGTGCTCAGCGTTTCTTCGGCCACGCTGCACGCGGTGATTGTGATGTAGAAAGATACGTTTTAGCAGAAAGCGTGGTTGAAAAAATAGACGAAATGTTTCGCATACAGCCTCCCGAGGAGGGTTGTAGTAATAAAAATAAAAAAACATGTCAAAAATGATGGATCCAATCGTGGGCAGGCTTATGGGTCTGCGCTACAAATCGCACCCTTGGCACGGGGTAAACATCGGTGAGCATGCTCCCGACAGGGTGACTTGTTTCATTGAAATGGTGTCCACCGACACTGTGAAATATGAAGTAGACAAGGATTCGGGTTATCTGAAAATAGATCGTCCACAGAAGTACTCTACTTCGATTCCTGCTTTGTATGGTTTTATCCCGCAGACTTATTCGGGTGTTCGCGTGGCCACGATAAGCAACGAGAGTCTTGGGCGTGACGATGTGGTGGGCGATGGCGACCCGGTGGACGTATGTGTGTTGACCGAAAAAGCGATCACGCACGGTGATATTTTGGTGAAAGCCAAGCCGATAGGTGGTATGCGAATGATTGACAACAACGAAGCGGACGACAAGATAATAGCTGTTTTGGCGCACGATGCTGTTTATGGCGAGATCGAGGATATTTCGGGGCTTCCGCCAATGGTTGTTGAGCGTTTGCGGCATTATTTCCTTACTTACAAAGATTTGCCGGGAGCTAAGCGTAATGTAGAGATCACGCATATTTATGGAGCGGAGGAGGCTCGTGAGGTGATCAAGTCGTCGATGGATGACTACAACGATCGTTTCAACAATTTGGAGGCTATGTTCAAGATTTAGTTGTTGGTTTGTACTGTCTTGGCTCTATTTCTTTTTTAGCTTTTTAGTTTGCTCTATCTTTTTAGTTTACTCTATCTTGGCTCTATTTCTTTTTTAGCTTTTTAGTTTGCTCTATCCCGGGGGTTTGTGTACCCCCGGACC
>JAVWYC010000181.1:0-3287 GCA_036661755.1 Mucinivorans sp.
AGAATCGTGACTTTTGAAAAAGTCACCCAAAACTTTTTGGGAAAAACTTCGTTTTTCTGAACTGGTTCGCGAGAAATTCGTTTTTCTGAACCAACTCTTGAACGCCTCGCTCTTCTGAACCGGCTCTAACCTAAAACTGCATGCGACAATAACCTTAACCCCAATCACACTACTGACCCACCTGCTGCTCCTTAATGTAACGATAAAAAGAACGAGTGTTCAACTTCAACATCGTACATATCTCACGTACATTCATCGTCTTATCGGCATAAAGCTGCAAACCCCTACGCAAAACTTGATCCGAAACCCGCTTGGATCCCTGTGGACGACCTAACTTGCAACCCGAAGCCCGCTTCTGTGCCAAAGCCTCCTTAGTCCTGCTAGACAATATACTAGTGTTGAACTGAACAAGACCCGTGAATAACTCATTCCAATCATAAAGAGTTGGATCCAACTTGAGCCATGGCTCGTTGATGGAAATTAAATTGACCTGACGCACACTGATCTGAGCCAAAACCGAAAGCAAACTGCTCAAACCACTACTCAAATCACCTATCGAATTGACCACTAATGTATCGCCATCGGCCATGGCAGCAAGAATTTCTAACGGATCTTCATCGGCTATGATTTGATCAATGTTGTGTTTGTGGAGCTCCGTCATCATTGTTTTGTCAATTAATTGCCCCTTGCGTAAACGGATATAACCTGTCGTTCCCATTTTATTATTGATTTTTATAAAATCTTGTTATTATTTTCGTAAACTTCCGTTAATTGAATTTTCCAAAGCGGTATTTGGTCTTAAAGTCAGAGTTTAATTACTGTAAATTAGAATTTTAACGCCCACTGCAAAAAAACGATTTCCGTAAGTCACATTTTATTTGTTTATTTTTTGTAGCGCGACCGCAAAGGGAAAACCAGTGAGATTTTCAACTTTGTCGGGCCAAAGTATGTTAAACGTTGTGTTTGTTCATACACATAACAATCCACATCATGATAGTATTGCCGATAATCGGCCGTCAAATAACCCAAACCTAACGAAAATTCGAGCGTCAACCATTTGGTGGCCGGCAATTGATAGCCATAAGTAAAACCGGCCGACCAACAAAAATCGCTCTGTATGCCAAAGTCGGGCTTGAACATAAACTCAAACAACCCCACCATTGCGTATACGCCGACGAAATGCCCCTGGAAACGTTTTTTGGAAGCGAACCAATATCGCGCCTCCGGCCCGGCAATCATGAAGCGATAGTAGCGATGATGTGCGGCATGATCCCACCATGCCATCTGGAAATCGGCAACAATCGACCATTTGTCGGCCACAAAATATTCGGCTTCCGCATTAGGGGCCAACAAGGCCATCATTGCCACATTGGCCTTTAGCCCAAATCGCGACTCCCCATTTGTTTTCCACTCATCATTGCGTGGCATGGACAGCCGAGCAATTTTTCGCCTACCACTAGTAGTAGTGTCTAACGAAGAATAAGCAACCTGCGGCAGCGCATCTATTTTTTTATTTTTTATGGGTTCCAATCGTCGATCCGTTTCTACTTTTTCGGCCATTGTCGATTGATCAATCGGTGGAGCCGCAAAAGCAAAATAGGAGTACAAGCCGAGCACAAATATTAGAAAAAGTCGTTTGGTCATTAAAGCCATATTTTATTTCCCGCAAAGGTCTAAATAATTCATATTTTATCATCACTCTTTTCGGGTAATTTCATAGGCCGTAATGGTAAAGTGAATCGCTTTTTGAGCACAAAGCACCATATTTGGGTAAAGTTTGGCCGTGACATTAAACACAAATTTATTATTCAGACTCATTATCGCGGTTCTCATCTAAGATTATCGATGTATTATTGACCTTAAATCCAACAAATACACCAGCAGTGATCAACATGCCTTTATATCACCATTTTTGACGCATATACTTTGGTTTCTAATGATTTTAAGCCCCTCGTTACTAATAAAAGTCCATATTTCGGGCGTAAATATAGAAACATTTTTGAAATTTATTATAATATTTTAATAATGTTCGTAAATACATTCAAAATACCCCTCGGCCTTTATATTTGTTGATCTAAGGCTCGATCCGCCCATATTGTACACTAAATAGCTTACCACTAGGCAAATAGCCTATATTTTCTTATTTTAATACACTGCTTAATTGGAAGCAACCGGCATAAGTACTATCAAACATTGTAAAAAACAAGTATAAAATCATACCAAACATATATATTTTCCGTTTTTTTTTAGCTAGATTGCAAGAATAATAATATTATAAATAATAATTAAACTTTTCAAAAAACTATGGTAATTGCCTATTTGAGGGTTAGCACAGGCAAGCAACACCTCGAAAACCAACAAGCGGAGATCAACCGCTATGCACAAATCAAAGGAATCACTGTCGACAGATGGGTCACGGAAACCATCAGTGGCAAAACATTGAAACATCACCGAAAGTTGGGTAATGTGCTCAAATCACTACGCAGTGGCGACACTCTCATTGTGACCGAGCTATCGCGTCTAAGTCGCACGCTGCACGAAGTTATGTCTATCATGGGGCGGTGCTTGGAACGCAACATCACCGTGTATAGCACCAAGGACGGCTACTCCTTCGACGATTCAATCAACAGCAAAGTATTGAGCTTTGCCTTTGGCTTGGTGGCCGAAATTGAGCACAAGCTCATATCGCAACGCACCAAGGAGGCGCTTCAATTACGCAAAGCCGAAGGTGTTGTTTTAGGACGGCGCAAGGGCGATAGTCCTAAACTGAAAATTCTGGAAGACAACCTTTGTGATGTGGCCAAGATGATAGAACGCGGTCATACGGAAATCAATATTTGTAGATTTTATGGTGTTTCGCGTGACACTTTTCGTGCACTCAGACGCAAGGACAAGACCATCGAAAAGTTATTGCTCAAGCAACGACGTTTGAAGTCGCAGATTTTGGAACGTCGCAAGACGCGCATCGCGAGTTACTAGGGCAAGGCGAGTTAGTGTAGGGTATTTGATTGAGGCCACTTTTCATTTTCCGGAGCAGAAGTCTTTGTGTTTTGTGTTTTGTGATGGGTGGTGGTTGAATATCAGCTTTCGTTGTGATTTTGTTGAGAAAGTCATCTGAAGCTTTTCGTGAAGAACTTTGTTTTTCCGAATGGTTTCGGGTGATTTTTTTGTATTTTTTGGATTGTCAGTAGGGTGTTATAGTTGTTGAGATTGAGATTGAGATTGAGATTGAGATTGAGATTGAGATTGAGATTGAGATTGAGATTGAGATTGAGATTGAGATTGAG
>JAVWYC010000182.1:0-3278 GCA_036661755.1 Mucinivorans sp.
CGCTGTTTGCACGATACAAACCGCTAACTCGATAGCTCGCAGCAAACCAAAACCCAAACAAAACATGCGTCAACGATAAATATACATCACCTCATTCGGACGCTTCTTATAAAAAACTTCACGAGCATAAGTCTCTAAAAATACACTGTCTTTCATCCCCTCAATTACAGCACTGTCGGTGGCAATTGAAGTGCGCAAAAAATCACGCTCCGTTTCTAACTCTTCGATCTGACGGTCAACTTGACGTAAACTAACAATGTTGTTGCGATCAAAAAACATTAACCACAATACAAAAAGTACAGCCAAAAACAATATAATATTACGATTAGTAAGTATTTTATTCCACATTATCTTGTATTTTTTCTTGACGCTTGATGCTTGACCCTTAACGAGCCGAAAGCGAAGCTAGCGCTATCGAATATAGTTTCGATTCGTCACTATCACCCCTGGAAGTGAGCACACACGGCACTTTAGCGCCAACAACTATGCCCGCCAGCTTAGCCCCCATGAGCTTAGTTGCACTCTTGAAAAAAATATTCCCGGCTTCGAGCGAAGGGAATACCAAACCGTCGGCATCACCACCCACCACAGAACGTAAACGCTTGATACGCACTGCCTCGGCATCTACCGCCACGTCGAGCGCCAAAGGGCCGTCCACCACACAACCATCAATTTGATCGCGTTCCCACATCTTGGCGATGATAGCCGCATCGTAACATGATGGTATATTGTGTAGCATCTGTTCGGTGGCCGAAAGGATAGCGATCTTTGGTGTTTCGATGCCCAGCGAGTGTGCCACGTCACGTACGTAATATGTGATTGCAATTTTTTGTTGCAAGTCAGGCAAAACCAACACTGCGACGTCCGACACCAATAATAGTTTGTGATACGTGGGTATTTCCAACACACACACGTGGCTCAGCGTAGCCTTGGGCGGCACCAAACCTCCATCTTTATTGAGTATTCCGCGCATGTATTTGTCTGTCGACACCAGCCCTTTCATCAATATATCGGCCTGTTCATGGTGAATCATTTGCACCGCTCGCGCCACACAAGCCGTATCCGAATGCTCTTCGTGGATAATGTAGTTTGAAATGTCTATATTTTCTTGGTTTGCTATTCGTGTGATATTGATGCGATTACCGACCAAAATTGGCTCCACTAAGCCCAAACGCGTTGCGCGATCAATAGCTTGCAAAGTGTGTGCATCTTCGGCTGCGGCCACCACCACTCGGCGACGTCCACGTTTTTGCACAGCAGGAATGAGCTGTTCTAACTTCGTGATCATACAATTAAACTTTATTTTTATCTTTACAGAAACAATTATCCATTATACAAAGATAATATAATATTTCAAAATTCAAGAGGCAGTATGATGTTTTATTACTTAGTTTAGATAAATAAATCAAATACCGTTTGTGGTTTAAGCAAGTGATGAACATTCCAGCCCATTTTTTGAGGTTCCACCAAATTAGGAGCAGTGTCGTCAATAAAAAGTGTTGTGAGTGGAGATATTTGGGCGATTTGTTGCACTGTTTCGTAAATTTCGCGTTCCGGTTTGCGTAATTGCAATTCGTCGGAATAAAAAATGTGATCAAAGTACGAATTAAATGAGCGAGCAAATGGGTTTTCGCGGTCGAATTTTGGTACCCAATAATCGTGATGCACTTTGTTGGTATTGCTGAGCAGTATGATTTTGTAATTTTCCCGTAGGCGATCTAGCAACTCAAATCGCGTATAATCAAAAGGCAGCAGCAACAAATTCCAAGCGTCTATAATTTGTTGATCGGTAATATTTTGTGGTTTTGAAGCTAATTTGCGAATTGCGTCCACGAAATTTTGTTGAGATGCTTGCCCAACCTCCATGGCATGAAATATGCCAATATTATTGGGGTGAATATCCTGTGGATTAAGTTGGTCGATACCCAAGCGGGCAAAGGCATCGATTGTAAGCGATATATCTATATCTAGCAGCACGTTACCGAAATCAAAGATTATCGTTTGTATGTTTGCCAGTTGTGGATTTTGCAGTTTCATATTCAGTAGTGTTACTTAATTTCGGATATTATTTATGTGTTGTGAGAATTATTTATGTGTTACGCGAATTATTTTTCATATAAATTTGTGAAATAGCTTGCAAATTTATATCTTTGCAAGCTGAAAAGCAAATCAATAGATTTATTTTTCAGTTATACGGGGGCCCATAGCTCAGTTGGTTAGTAGCACCTGACTCATAATCAGGGGGTCGCAGGATCATGCCCTGCTGGGCCCACTCCCTAAAAATCAAGGACTTACAGCATTCGCTGCAAGTCCTTTTTCTATGTTTCTGTGCACACGTTTTGCACACACCTCGCAGTTTTGAGCTAATACTGAGCGGAATTGCGCCCGAGGTCAAGTCAAAATTAGGGCGCAAAAAAAGCCACCCCGAATGGAGTGGCTGAATGGGAAACTTGTGAATCAACAGAGAATGACTGATATTTATAGTCTTCTTAGTGATACAGGTTGCAAATTATTTTTTAAGTTGTTTATTCGTATCTTTCAATGGAATATAATATTTCGTTTGAGTCGGAGTGTATATAAAGCAAGTCACGACCGACACCAGCTGATTCAAAAAGCTTTGGTTCGTTTTAACAACATAATTTGGAGCATTATTCACATATTCTGCGGCTTTCATTGTTGCATTATTCAAGGGAACAAGACCAGCAATCATCACGTGATTCCATTCTTTATTTACCTCCACAAGAGGTTCCTTCGGCTGTACGTCGCCCACCAATATGCGGGTAGCGTAACAAGATGTGAGAGTGAATGCGGTTGCAACCACGACAATCATCAGTAAAATCTTCTTCATAATTTTTCTAGTTTTAGGTGTGTGAAACACAAAGATAGTAAAATAATGCTAGCGTTGTTCTTATTACGTGGCTAGATTGAACATTAATGTGAAAATCACCCGTTGGCGGGATTAAATTAGAGCGGAAAATCCATCGAAGTTTTTAGCGTAATTACTAGACGGCATAAATTGATCGCACAACTGAGAAAAAGTCGTTTCGATACGCTTCCCGGATCGAGCAAAGGGCCGAAACGTCTTTTGATTCAATAACGATTTTGGGGCTGCGCGCCCCAAACCCGCGGCCACGCGTGGCATTTGATTGCTGTGTCGGAGCCCGTTTTATGCGCACCAACACTTCCACCGCCAAACATTACACATTGCCGAACAGTGCAATGCGTATTTCCGTTGTAGAGCTGCCCGAAATCAATTGCTCTCGTAGGCTTAGCTGGGA
>JAVWYC010000183.1:0-3207 GCA_036661755.1 Mucinivorans sp.
TTAGGCATTGAAATGTGGGCAACCGCGGACGACCCTAGCTGTACAGCACGCGCAAACCGCTAGCCGCGCAACCGCTCAGTGCCAGCGGCGCAAAAAAAAGCAGCTACGAAATCCGTAACTGCTTGACCAAATGCGCCTTGTCAAGGACTTGAACCTAGGACCCCCTGATTAACAGTCAGGTGCTCTAACCAGCTGAGCTAACAAGGCATAATAAACTCAATAGCCTTTGCGCCGCTATTGAGCCACAAATGTAATAACTATTTTTGAAAATTAAAAATTTTATAGTGACTTTTTTGTGATTTTTTCCCGCTCACCCCTCAATCAACAACAAAAACAACCACCAAAGACTCCCGAAAATCGAATTTCCCAAAGTGAATTTCGACTCAAAAACAAAAGCTCAACCGCTATAAACCAAGCTTTTAAGATCAAAAAGCCAGGCAACCAAAGGTCAACTATGCAATGTCGACCCCACTGTCGGATAACATTTTCATGCCTATGTCTTTTAATAAATATTTCTGAATCTTGCCACTAGCCGTCAACGGATATTGGTCAACAAAAAATATGTATTTAGGGATCTTGTAGCGCGCGATTTGACCCTTGCAAAATTCCGTTACATCATGCTCAGACAAAGTCACCCCTTTCTTCAAAATAATATACGCCCCCACCTGCTCGCCATACTTGGGCGAAGGAATACCAGCCACCTGAACATCGAGGATAGAAGGATTGGTGAGCAAAAAATTCTCGATCTCGCGAGGGTAAATATTCTCACCCCCACGAATGATCATCTCTTTGATACGCCCCGTGATACGGAAATATCCGTTCGCATCGCGAGCACCAAGGTCGCCCGAGTGCAAGAATCCATTCTTGTCGATGGCGGCGGCCGTCGATTTAGGGTCGTTGTAGTAACCCCTCATCACATTATAACCGCGGCAACACATCTCGCCAATTTGATCCACCGCGCACTCCTCGCCCGTTACCGGATCCAAGACCCGAACATCAATGTCTGGCAGTGCTTGACCGACGGTGGTGCAACGAATTTCGATCGAATCGCTCACCCTGGTGGCCGTCATGCCGGGCGAGGTCTCGGTCAGCCCATAGACGATGATTATGTCGCGACAATTCATCTTGTCGATCACCTGTTTCATATATTCGATTGGGCACGGAGCGCCCGCCATGATGCCTGTCCTTAGGGTCGAAAGGTCGAACATATCGAACATTGGGTGGTGTAATTCGGCCACAAACATTGTTGGCACGCCATAAAGCGATGTGCAGCGCTCTTTTTGTATGGAGGCCAGCACGTGCAGCGCGTCGAAATCCTCGATCACCACCATCGCCACGCCATGTGTAATGACGGCCGACACGCCCAGCACACACCCAAAGCAGTGGAAAAGAGGCACGCAGAGCAGCAACCTATCCTTGGGAGTGTAGGCCATGCAGTCGCCAATGGCCAGTCCGTTGTTGATAATATTATAGTGTGTGAGCATCACGCCCTTGGGGAAGCCTGTTGTGCCTGAGGTGTATTGCATGTTCACCACATCTTGGCAAGAGGTGAGGGCCGATGCTTTGCTTAGGTTTTCGTCCGAAATTTGAGCTCCGAGAACATTTAGCTCGGCCGAATTATACATGCCTCGATGTTTTTCGGCACCAAGGTAGACCACGTTGTGCAGCGCCGGTAACTTGCTCGAACGAAGGAATCCGCGTTGCGAGGTTTTGAGTTCCGGCACTACTTGGTTGACAATGGCCACGTAGTCTGAGTCGCGATAACCGTTCATCATGCACATGGTGTGAATGTCGGCATTGCGCATCACGTATTCCAACTCCGTGGTTTTGTAGTTGGTGTTGACGGTGACCAACACGGCTCCGATTTTAGAGCAAGCAAACATTAACGTCAGCCAGTCCGGTATGTTTTTGGCCCACACGCCCACCTTGTCGCCGTGTCGCACGCCGATATGTAGCAATCCTTTTGCAAATCGGTTGGCGCGTTCATTAAATTCGGCGTATGATAGTCGAAGGTTGCGGTCGGGGAAGACCATAAAGTCGTGTTGTGGTTGTTGGGCTACCCAATATTCGAGCCAGCCGTGCAGGGTGCGTTCGGTCATAACAGATCAAGTTGTTTTTTGATATATGAATTGTGTTATTTGCATCACTATTCACACTAAGTTAGGTGTTCCAAAGGTACGAAATCAATTAAGAAAAGTTTATATAAAAGTTCATTTATTTCGTTTCTCTGTTGTTTGTTACTTTGAACATGCTGTTGGCTCTTGCTGACTTAATGTGAGTTAGGCGTAAAAATCACCAAAAACACAGTGTAAATTATTTTTTTATTACCACCACTCCGGAATTATTTTTTTGCCTAATCAAAAGACAATTCTTTTTCGTGGCTAGTGATCGAGAATCGGCCTCTCGTCGTGACTTTCCCCAAAAAGTCACCCGAAAAACTTCTTGGCAAAAAAGTTCGTTTTTTTAATTATTTATGTTCTCGAACACCCGCTATTTAGATTTGTTGATCGCCGAGCCACACCGAATAGCTCAACGGGCAAATCATACGTATCATAGCCGCCACCCCACAGTATCGCTCCATCGACAGATCCACTATTTTGCGAATTTTTGTTTGATTTTCGCTTGCTGCCATGAAGTTATAGCGGAGCGCGACCGAAGTATAAACGACAGGCTGAGTGTCACTTTTTTCGGCTGAAACAGAAATTTCGAGCCTATCGATTGGAACCCTCATCTTTTTGGCCAACGAAGCCACGTCCATGCCCGTGCACCCGGCCAGCGCAACAAGCATCAGCGGTTTAGGGGTCACGCCGTTATCGTGTCCACCATTTTCGACGGCGGCGTCGAGCATGATTTTTTGATTTTTGATTTCGGCTTCAAAGTTCATATCTTGCTTGTAATCAATAGTTATGCTATCCATAGTGTTTATTTTTAAGTAATTTATTCTGTAAAGATGCAATTTTTTTGCCAAATATTTTGCAAATTTAATTTTTTAGACTACCTTTGTCTTCACAAAAGCGCCACCGGCCTCTTGTAGAGGGGGGTGGATATATAAATATTGCAGAAATAGCTCAGTTGGTAGAGCACGACCTTGCCAAGGTCGGGGTCGCGAGTTCGAGTCTCGTTTTCTGCTCAAAAAAGGAGCGAGCTAAATTAGCTCCTCCTTTTTTTAATAATCGCACAGTGTTGTTTATGCTCGGGTGGTGAAAT
>JAVWYC010000184.1:0-3189 GCA_036661755.1 Mucinivorans sp.
GATAGTGAAATTTCGTTTCATCTCGTTTTCGTTGAAAAACATCTTATAAAGGTAGAATTAATTTTTTGAAAACAAATTTTCATTTGTATTTTTTTTCATAAGGTGGCTTCTGAAAATTGAATTTTTCGGGACTGAGCCCGAAAAACGGCAATGCTTCTAAAATTTAGACATAAAAAAAGCCTTGAATGTTGTTGTAACTAACATTCAAGGCTTTATTGTTGGCGGTGCGGACGGGACTCGAACCCGTGACCTCCTGCGTGACAGGCAGGCATTCTAACCAGCTGAACTACCGCACCAGTTTCTCTCCTTAGAGATTACAAATGTACAAACGTTTTTTGAATTATCCAAATATTTCAAAAAAATATTTGAAATATTTATCGAAATTAAGTGGCATATTTATTGCTCTATAATCGACACGGAATGTTATGTGCTGAATAACAGAACTTTCGCGAGCCGTTGCTTAGCCTAATTTTTAACAAAAAAATATTATGAAACTTTTATCCCCCTCTATCTTTTGTTCTGTTTTTTGTGCGCTTTCACTCACCACAAGCGCCCAAACGATGCCGGTTCCACAAAAACACAACGTCAATCGATTGTCAGAACATTATTCGATCCCGGGACGTTTTGCCGGCAAAACGATTCTCATCACTGGCGCCGCACGCGGTATTGGCAAGTGGACTGCAATCAGAGCGGTCAAAGAAGGAGCCAATGTGGTGATTATGGACTGGCTACAAGATGTTGGACGTCATGTGGCCGACTCGCTTAATACGCTATCAACCAAGAACAAAGACTATGGTCGAACGTTGTTTGTGTATGGCAATATAGCAAGCGATGGCCATTGCGAAAATGCGATCAAACAGGCTGTCGAACATTTTGGCAGGATCGATTATGCGTGCCTAAATGCGGGGGTGATGGACGGCGTTTTTTCTGGCGATCCGTTTGATTACAAAACTCAAAAAGCACTTTTGCCAACCAAAATAACCGACGCTACAGACCAATATTGGGAAAATGTCTTCCGCACCAACGCCGACGGAACTTTCAAATCGATGCGCGCTACATTGAACCAGATGTTGATGCAAAATAATGGTGGTTCGATTGTCGTTGTGGGGTCGATTGCAGGTATGATCGGACTGGCCGGGAATCCGGCTTATGTAGCTAGTAAACACGCTGTTAACGGCTTGGTGCGCAATGCGGCGATTGACTATGCGCCCTATGGCATTCGCATAAACTCGGTTAATATGGCCGAAACTTTAACTCCGATGGTTCGACGTGCGGAGGATTTTGTGCGTGCCGAACAAGCCTCCGGTGCGGGCTTTGGTATGGGGGCTATCAAGACGATGAGCCTTATGAAATATTGTGATTCCGAGCATCGTGGCTCTTTTCCGTGGGAACAAGCTTCTAATATTTTATACTTACTTTCTGACGAGGCTTCTGCACTCACCGGTACTATTATGGCAACCGATGGTGGTTGGACTGATTTCTAGATTTGTGTTTTTATGATGGTATTTTCTAACTACATGTTGCTATTATTGTTTAGATAATATAGTGATAAAAAATGAATAAATCACTCTTTTTAATTGTATTATGCTGTGCTATATTTTTGCAAAATAAGGCTTTGGCACAGAGTAATAATCCGCTGTCGATATACGAGGGCGAAAAAATCGATGATTTAAGTTTTTTTTACACAAATTCGCCCAACGATTCGTTGTTTGCGCTTGATTTGCGCACCAAGGTCGAGGGGCGATTTTTGTTGTTTCCCAACACTCAATTCAATAGTTTTATGGCCGATTACTACACATCGCAAGTCAAAACAATTGACGGTGTGGAGCGTGCAACGATGGAAGTTGAACCATCGAACGAAGATGGTGTAGCGGTGCGATTGACGGTTACTTTTTCAACGAATATGATCGACAAAAAACCGAAAAAGGTGACTTTTTTTACCTCGCTCGCCGATTTTCCGATCTTATATAGTTCGCCACGCACGTTTTTGACTTTGAAATTTGCGGCCAGTACAATGGTTTATAGCAACAATAACGCTTGGTTTGCACGTCCGGATTTGATGACGGCTGGCAATCCATTGGCTGTCGATCCAACAGGAGCTGGGTATTCGGCTTGGGTAGAGGGTTTTGCGGCAGCTGGTGTTTATGGCATTACGAAGATCATTCCCAAGATTAACTTGCATCTTTATGGTGGTGTTAATTATTTGGCCTCATTTTCGTTAGGGCCAGAATTATTCACCTCCGCCTCACGTTTGTATGGCGATGTCGAGGAAAGCTACCTTGGGGTAATTGGCGGTGGGCGAACTCGGTCGGGGCACGTTTATCGATACAATATTTTATATGGACGCAAACAATTTGTATTGGGCGATGGCTGGATCATTATCAACACTTCGATGAATGGCGACAATCGTGCAGCCCTGCAAATTAACCCACGTTGGGCTGCCAAAAACGTTTTTCAAGCAGGGGTGATCTACGATAGATTGTTTGTTCAAATCTTCAGACTTCGACCCAATGAATTACCTATATTAAATAGCAATACTGTTTTGCAAGGCGTGAATGTGGAGCTTGGCACGCGCGATAAAATGCTATTTGGGGCGTCGTATATCGCTGCACCACGGTCAGGATTCAAATATTATATGCCTAGCGGTGACGTGCACACTCGCCAAGGGTTGCAACTTGTTAACTTACGTTTTGCACGTTCGGCACCGCCAGTTATTGGCGGTTGGTTTGCCAAGGCGGAGGTGGGTTATGAGTGGAATCGCAATTTCAAGATGAGTGCTTGGGCTTTTTATGCGGAGTTTGGTTGGACTTTCGCTTCGCCTTTGCCCGTGTCGCTCAGTTATCGATATGCCTATTTTGGCGGTGACGATCCGCGTTCAAAGGCTTATAATCGTTGGGATGCGCTCTATACTGGTGGCACTGGTGAGCAGTGGGTTCAGGGGTCTAATATGTATAAAATAGTGCAAAATTCTAACGAAGCAACTCATCGCCTGCAAGTGACCTTTAATCCGACTCGTAAATTGCAATTAGTTAGTCAGTTGTGGTTATTTTATGCTCCACAATTATTAAATCTTGGCGGTAATCCGGCTCTTTCTAATTTGCGTTCTAAATTTTATGGAGCGGAAGTGAATGTGACGGTCAAATATTTTCAGTCTCGATCGTGGTATTTTCATTTGAACGCGGCTTATAC
>JAVWYC010000185.1:0-3173 GCA_036661755.1 Mucinivorans sp.
CGCCGTGCCGAATCGTGACTTTTGAAAAAGTCACCCAAAACTTTTTGTGAAAAACTTCGTTTTTCTGAATCGGCGCTTGAAAGCTTCGTTTTTCTAAACCTGCTCCGAGTGATTCCGTGGTTTTCTTAACTGCTCTCGGAAACTTCGCTCTTCTGAACCAACCATAGCTTACATAAGCGCGCCACACACGCGCACTTTTGAAAAAGTCATAGCACCCAACACACAAAACCTACTCGCCCAAAAAATCCTCTAACTCACGACGATCGCGCTTCGTCGGACGACCTGCCCCGCGATCGCGACGACCAAAAGTGTCTAAACGAGCTAACTCCAACTTCTCGCGCTCAATAGGCAATGTGATGTCCTCTATAAAATCCCCTACCAATTTGGCCCCAACACGACGGTCAGTCAATGCAATAACTCGATACGAAAATACAGCCGGCAAATGCTTCACCTGAATCGTCTCGCCAACAACAACCTCACGCGAAGGCTTCGCCTGATGGTCGGAAACTAAAATCTTACCCGATCGCAACGCCTCCGCCGCATCGGAACGAGTGGCAGACAAACGAACTGCCCACACAAATTTATCGGCCCTGCAACTCATCGCTTCTTCGTGTTTACAATGTTCATAGCACGCTCTACACCCGAAAGAACAATGGCTTCAATACCCAAAGATGCCGCCTGCAAAACATCGGGCAAAGATGCCGTATTGTCGTCCAACAAACTCCCCAACACATAGTCCACCTGATGGCCACGTGCAAAATCACCACCCACACCAACTCGCAAACGTATGTATTGCTCGGTTTGCAAAACCTCCGAAATATTTTTCAATCCATTATGCCCCCCGGCAGACCCTGCCTTACGTAAACGTAAAACACCAAAATCCAGAGCAATATCGTCCGAAATAACGATTAAATTTTCGAGCGCAATCTTCTCCTTTGCCAGCCAATAGGCCACCGCACGCCCCGAAAGATTCATAAACGTAGAAGGTTTGAGCAGCACCAAGGTATGCCCTTTGATACGTATTTGCGCCACATCACCCAAACGATCGGTCTTGAAACAGATATTGGACGCCGCGTCCGCCTTCAAGGCGAGCAAAGCGTCCAACACCATAAAACCTACGTTGTGGCGAGTAGTGGCGTATTCTACGCCGGGATTACCCAGTCCAACAACTAGAAATTTCATATCATTAGTTCCAAGCTATTTACTCAGCAGCTGCAGCGACCGAAGCGGCCTCTTCGCCAGCAGATGCACCGCGAGCGGCACGAGTCATACGCACAGCGCAAATTGCGGTGGTAGCCGGAGTTAAAATTGTAAGTTTATCGATCGCCAAATCGCCAACAAAGATCGATTTGCCAAGGTCTAGTGCCGTTACGTCAACCTCGATCGTGTCGGGGAGGTTCTCTTCGAGCGCCGACACGCGGAGCTTACGTTTAGAAAGTGCCAATTTACCACCTTGACGCACCCCTTCTGAATTACCGAAAAGATGGATCGGAAGGTCGATTGTGATAGGCTTACCGTTCGTTACGCGATAGAAATCGATGTGGATTGGTTCGTCGGTCACCGGGTTATATTGCACTTCGCGCATCACCACGTGATGTTTTGTGCCGTCAACATTAAGCACCACGATGAAAGATTGTGGTGTGTAGATCAATTTTTTGAGGCTGGTTTTTTCTATCCACAAGTGGATTGTAGGGCCGTCGCCATAAATTACGCAAGGCACGCCGCCGGCATTACGGATAACTGTTGTTGCTTTTTTGCCAAAGTCGCTACGAGTTTTGGCTGCGATTTCAAGGTGTTGCATTGTTTCTGTTTTTATGGTACTACTCAGTGTGAGCCCTTTGCCCACCCCCCATCATACCGTTCATAGGGCACAAAGATAGTTATTTTAATAGTAAAACTACAATAATTCAAAAAAAATAGCTATTTTTGTTATAAGAATTTCAAATTTTTCAATCCAACAAATGAGCCTAACAACAGATTCTCGTGTAGTAATGACCCTTGATGCCGGTGGTACTAATTTTGTTTTTTCGGCCATCAAAGGCGGTCAACCCATTATTGAACCCATACATTTCCCCTCGAATGCCGACAATTTAGATCGTTGTCTAGACACTTTGGTCAACGGTTTTCACGCTGTGCGTTCCAAGGTGCACGAGCAACCGGTGGCCATTAGTTTTGCTTTTCCCGGCCCGTGCGACTATCCGCGTGCGGTGGTGGGTGATTTGCCTAATTTGCCGGCTTTCCGTGGCGGTGTAGCTTTGGGCAAGATGCTCGAAGCGGAGTTTGGGATTCCTGTTTTTATGAATAACGATGGTGATCTTTTTGCGTATGGCGAGGCGATTGGTGGTTTTTTGCCTTGGGTGAATTCCATGCTCGAAGAGTCGGGCTCGGCCAAGCGTTTCAAGAATCTTGTTGGGGTGACGCTCGGTACCGGTTTCGGGGCGGGTATTGTCATTGACGGACGTCTGCTTATCGGCGATAATTCGTCGGGCAGCGAGGTGTGGGTGCTTAGCGGGCGTTATAATTCAGCTATTGGAGCCGAAGAGAGCATTTCTATTCGAGCTATTCGTCGTCATTATGGGGCTTTGTCCGGTTTGCGTTTTGAGCAAACGCCCACGCCCAAAGATATTTATGAAATTGCGACCGAACAGATAGAGGGTAATGTGTCGGCGGCGATAGAGTCGTTTCGTTTGTTTGGTCAGGCTTTGGGGGGTGCGTTAGCTAATTTACTAACCATTGTTGATGGGGTGGCTGTTATTGGGGGTGGTTTGTCGGGTGCACGCGAGTTGTTTGTGCCTGCTATGTTGACAGAGATGCGCAGTTCGTACACTAATGCGCTCACTAATATACAGTACCCTCGTTTGGCTCAGAAGTTATTTTATTTGAACGACACGGAGCAAATGGTTGATTTTTGTCGAGGAGCGGAGCGTGAGATTCGTGTTCCGCGTAGTGAAGAGAGTATGGTTTATGATCCGATGTCTCGTTTGGGTGTAGGTTTTTCTTCATGTGATGCTTCGGTGAGCATTGCTATGGGTGCTTATGCGTATGCGTTGTCGGCGTTAGATCGTTGCTAGTGGTTTTGGGGTTTGTACTATCTTTTTTTTGTGAGCTTGTACTATCCCGGCTCTATTTCTTTTCTATCTTTTTAGTTTGCTCTATCCCGGTTCTATTTCTTT
>JAVWYC010000186.1:0-3120 GCA_036661755.1 Mucinivorans sp.
AAAAACTTCGCTTTTCTGAACCAGCTCTTGAAAACTTCGCTTTTCTGAACCGATTATAGCTTAGCACAAGCGCACGCCAAACCCGCGACCACAATGGTGTTTGATTACAAAGAATAACTGAATGAAAACCCGATAAATCCCCCCAAGAAACTACGAAAGATGCTCCTCGCTCGTCACATTACCCATCAAATCCAAAATGCCCTGATCATCAGTGTCTACCTCCATGTCACGCTGCAACTCAATCATTCTTATCAACGTGGCCGCCGCCTCATCACCTTTATTACCCAAACAACCACCAGCTCGATCCTTCGCCTGTTGCAAGTTTTCAACCGTCAACAAACCAAAAGCTACCGGCAAACCTGCCGATAATTGTACATTCATCACCCCCTGAGTGGCTCCCGAACAAACATAATCAAAATGCGGAGTGTCACCCCTAATCACACAACCTAACACAATCACCCCATCAACGATCGTGTTCTCGGCAAATAATTGCGCCGCAAAAGGCAATTCATAAGCCCCAGGCACATTCTTTACTATTATATTGTCGGCCCGACACCCCGCTTTGAGCAAAGTTTGCACCGCACCCGTCAATAGTTTGGATGTGATATTACTATTCCACTGCGACACAACAACCCCCACTACCATATCGTGAGCCGAAGGTAATGGGGTTTCTTGGATCGATAAATTTTTCAGAGCTGTTGCCACTTATTTTTGTTCTTGCTGCGCCAAGGCGATGTATTTGTCAATGTCACGTGCAATCATTGACGTTGGGAACTGAGATTTGATGGCTTGGAACCCTTCGACGGCCGCTTGCGCATTGCCCGAAGCAAGGTTCACCATAGCCGCTTTTTGCAAAAACAATGGTGCCGTTGCCATATTGTTGCTTGCTTGCACTGCTTTTTTGTAGTATTCAAGCCCTTTTTCGGTTTGCTCCATTTCTACATAGCAGTCGCCAATCAAACCAAGATTTTGCGCTTTGAGCACTTCGCCAACACCTTCATTTTTTGGGTCGAATTGCTCGAAATATCCGATTGCTTTCTCAAATTCACCCATATGCAGGCAGCAAATACCGGCATAATGTTGTGCTAAATTTGCTTGTGCAGTGCCCGAAAATTCATCGATCACTTCGTTGAAACCTAGCGTCACGCCATTGCCATTGAGGGCTACGGCAAACGAATCGCGAGCGAATTGAGCCTGAGCATCAAACATAGCTGCCGACGCTTTTTCGGAACGTGGAGCTACATATAAATTTGTGTATGCAAAATATCCTCCCACCAGCACCACGATAGCTACTAATATGACAACTAACATTTTGCCATGTTTTTCGATAAAAAGTTCAGTGTGACCAAGAGCTTGTTCTATTGCAGCTTCCGGATCTTGATTTTCGATGGGTTTTTGAGTTGACATTGTTTTATTATTAATGTAAAGTACAAAAGTAATAGTTTTTCGTTGATATTTCAAAAATTCGATCAAAAAAATTACCTTTGTACTATATTATTATGGTTTTAGAACATCTTTCGCTGCTAAACTTCAAGAATATTGCCCAGGGGGAGCTGGATTTTTCCAACTCGCTCAACTGTTTTGTGGGGCCTAACGGTTCGGGTAAAACCAATATTTTAGACGCTATTCACTACCTTTCGCTCACGCGGAGTGCCGTTGGGGTAAGCGATTTGCAGTGTGTTAAACACGAGGGCGAAAATTTTTTTATTGTCAAAGGAAATTACATCACCCCACAAGGGCGCGCCGAACAAATCAGCGTGTCGTATCGTCGATCGTCGGGCAAAAAGGTGATGCGCGGGGGGAAGGAATATGACCGATTGATGAATCATATAGGTTTGATCCCTGTTGTAATGATCTCACCTTGCGACACTTACCTGATTTCTGAGGCTGCCGATGAACGTCGTCGATTTCTCAACACCCACCTCTCGCAGACCGATGCCGAGTATATGGCAACTCTTTCGCGCTATAATTCTCTGTTGATAGAGCGTAATCGTTTGCTGAAAAATCCAATTGGTTTTGACGATGTGTTGGTTATTTTGAACGAACAAATGGCCGATTTGGCCACTGTTATTTATCATAAGCGCGCCGCCTTTGTGGAGCAACTGGCCCCCATTGTTGCGGAATATTATTGCGCTATTTCTGGTGACACAGAGACGGCTGGCGTGGCTTATCGTTCGGCTTTGTCGAGCGAGTCGATGATCGATATTTTGCACCGCACCATGGAGCGAGATTACGCTTTGGGTTACACTTCTTCCGGCGTACATCGCGATGAATTGGATCTGTTTATTGGTGATTATCCTATCCGTCGTTATGGTTCGCAGGGGCAGCAAAAATCGATGCTCATTGCCATGCGTTTGGCTCAGGCAAAGATGGTGGAGAGGACTAATGCGCAAAAGGTTATTTTGCTTTTAGATGATATTTTCGATAAACTTGACTCTTCGCGTGTTCGGAATTTGATACAATTGGTTTCGAGCGAAGATTTTGGGCAAATTTTCATCACTGACAGCAATAAGGTGAGGCTTGAATCTATTGTTGAGTGTTTTTCGTCTGACTATAAGTTATTTACAGTATCACAAGGAGAGATAATACCATGAAACGAACCGACCCCGAGAGTGTAGGCGAATTGTTGAGGAAGTTTTTTGCCGATCGTAACTTAGTGACTTCCAGTTTAGAGGGGAGTGCTATGGAGCTTTGGCGTGAGACGGTGGGTCCTTATGCCCAGGAGGCTACCGAGGACGTTTATATTCGTTCAGGTGTGTTGTATGTTACATTCAGTATTTCGTCTGTTCGTGCAGATGTGATGATGCGTCGCAATTATATTTTATCACAGATTAACAGCAAGTTAGGTCGTCGAGTTCTTCGTGCTATTGTTTTGCGTTAATTATTTTTGTTATATTTTTCGATTTGGAGATAGAATATTGTTTGTAAGTGGGCGGGATTGTGATTGTGGTGTGCAGTCGCATGTAGAGTTGGTTAAGAAAACGAAGCTTTTAAGAGCAGTTAAGAAAAGTGATGTTTCCAAGAGCCGGTTCAGAAAAACGAAGTTTTTCCCAAAAAGTTTTGGGTGACTTTTTCAAAAGTCACGATTCGGCACGGCGATTTGTCGCTCGCGCCGCTGGC
>JAVWYC010000187.1:0-3069 GCA_036661755.1 Mucinivorans sp.
AAAACTTTTCTTGAAAACTTCGTTTTTCTGAATCAGCTCTTGAAAACTTCGTTTTTCTGAACCGGCTCTTGAAAACTTCGCTTGATCGCCTGTGCTATTTCTATTGCCCCCACACGGTGGATCTATTGCTTCTTCCTCGCTTTGATATTCACACTCTCACCAAGCGTTACCGTAGCCTCCATCTGAGTGGCAGTGAGGCTCTTCATGTTATACGTAGCATACTCTTGACCCATGACATAAATAGTCACCGTATTCCCCTTTACCTTATACGTACCACTATTATCACCAAAAGTCCCCCGACACACACACGATCCGTCGGCCTTAAATTGAATCGAAAACGCAAGCTCAGTATATGGCTCTTGTGTTATATCAATCCAAGTCCCGTCGAGCTGGAAGTGAGTCCCCTCCCACTGACCATACAGTGACTCCATCGGATAATTAAACGATGATTTCTCCACTTGTTCGCATGAAGAGAAAACAGTAGTACATAATAGCACTAAAATTAGTAGAATTTTAGATTTCATTTTCTGGTGTTCTTAAAAGTGTTTGTTGATACTCCCCAAAGCTCGTCAAGTCATATCGAAGATCATTGGGACTACCATTCTAGTTGCAAATGTAATAAAAAATTCAAAGCAGAATCAAAATAACAAATTAAAATAAATGCAATTTTTTAATCAAAATATGATTTAGTGAAAATAGTTGTTAATTTTTTGCTGCAAAATTGGCAATCCGAAAAATAATTTTTATATTTATGGTCTAAAACCCTTGAATTATGAAAAACTATCAAACTTCAGAAATCAAAAATATCGTTTTGCTTGGACACTCGGGTAGCGGCAAAACAACATTGGCCGAAGCCATGGCCTTTGAAGGCAAAGTGATCGAACGACGCGGAACAGTGGAAAACGAGAACTCGCTCTCTGACTACACCGACGTGGAACACCTCTACAAACGCTCGATCTTCTCTACACTACTATATACCGAATATCTGGATCGTAAACTCAATATTATCGACACCCCGGGCTCTGATGATTTCTGCGGAGCACTCTTTTCTAGCTTCAAGGTGGCCGACGTTGGCGTGCTGCTGATCAATGCCCAAAATGGGTTTGAAGTGGGAACCGAAATCCAAGCACGATATGCCAGACGTCACGAAAAACCGATTATCATTGCTGTCAATCAACTCGATAGCGAAAAAGCACAGTGGGACACAACACTCGAATCGATCTTCGTTAGCTCGGAAGCGAAACCGGTAGTCGTGCAATATCCGCTCAATCCGGGCCCTGCCTTCGACTCGTTTATCGACGTGCTGATGATGAAAATGTATCGCTTCCAAGGCGATTCGGGCACGCGCGAAGAGATGGATATCCCCGAAAATGAAATGGCACGCGCCGCCGAACTCCACAATACACTCGTGGAAGCGGCCGCCGAAAATGACGAGAAATTGATGGAACTCTATTTTGAAAAAGGAAGCCTCACGCAAGACGAAATGCGCTCGGGGCTCAAAGTGGGGCTCGCTAATCGCGACTTGGTTCCGATCTTCTGCCTGTCGGCCAAAAAAGATATCGGGGTCAAACGCTTGATGGAATTTATTATCAATGTGGCACCAGGGCCGCTCAAAGCTCCTAACTTCCGCACACAAGCAGGCGGACAGGTTGAAGCCGATAGCACAAAGGCAACCTCGATCTTTGTCTTCAAAACAGCCGTCGAACCCCACCTGGGCGATGTGTGCTTCTTTCGCGTGATAAGCGGCACGGTCAAAGAAGGCGACGAACTGACCAATCAAACAACAGGACAAAAAGAAAAAATATCGCAGCTATACGCCATCGCCGGCAAAAATCGAATGAAAGTGACCGAACTATCGGCTGGCGACCTAGGTTGTACGGTTAAACTCAAGTCAACAAAGGTCAACCATACGCTCAACAGCTCGACCGCCGATTGGAAGATCAACCTTATCGGTTTCCCTGCTCCGCGCTATCGTTGCGCGGTGAAGGCCAAAGTGGCAGCCGATGAAGAAAAAATGGCCGACCTGCTCATTAAAGCCGGCAATGACGACCCTACAATCATAATGGAATACTCCAAAGAGTTGAAGCAGAACATTTTGCAAGGGCAAGGCGAGCATCACCTCAATATCCTTAAATGGCAATTAGCGAACTTAAATAAGGTGGAGATTGAGTTTTTTCAACCGCGTATTGCCTATCGCGAGACAATCACCAAGATGGCTGCGGCCAACTACCGACACAAGAAACAGTCGGGAGGTGCCGGTCAGTTTGGCGAGGTGTCGCTCATCATCGAGCCTTATATGGAGGGTATGGCCTCGACAGGCAAATACAAGATCGACGGGCGCGACATGCAGTTCAACATCAAGTCGACCGAGGTGATTGAGTTGGAGTGGGGCGGCAAGTTGGTTTTTTGTTCGGCCATTGTTGGTGGGGCTATTGATGCTCGTTTTTTGCCGGCGATTTTGAAGGGTGTGATGGAGAAAATGGAGGAGGGGCCGCTCACCGGTTCGCGTGCTCGCGACATTCGTGTGGTGGTTTACGATGGGAAGATGCACCCGGTAGACAGTAACGAGTTGTCTTTCAAGTTGGCTGGGCGTAATGCTTTTCGCGAGGCTTTCCGTAATGCGGGGCCAAAGATTATGGAGCCAATTTATGCTGTTGACGTGATTGTTCCTTCGGATAAGTTGGGTGATGTGATGAGTGATTTGCAGAATCGTCGAGCGATGATTGAGGGCATGAGTTCGGACAAGGGTTTTGAGCATTTGACGGCTCGTGTTCCGTTGTCAGAGATGTATCGATATTCGACCACTTTGAGTTCGTTGACTTCTGGTCGGGCGACTTATTCGATGAAGTTTGCTTCTTTTGAGCAGGTGCCTGCGGAGGTTCAGGACAAGTTATTGAGGGCATATACGGCTATTGACGAGGAGTAGCGGGGTGTGGTGGTTTTGGTTCTAACCTGTTAAATTCCTATTCAGTTTTATTGCTGTCCGGTAAAACTCAAATGGGCATAAAACATCATGCGAGAATGCCGTGAATAGGCATTTTTGCATGAGATTTCAAAAAGCAAGCCCCC
>JAVWYC010000188.1:0-2976 GCA_036661755.1 Mucinivorans sp.
GCGCCGTGCCGAATCGTGACTTTTGAAAAAGTCACCCAAAACTTTTCTTGAAAAACTTCGTTTTTCTGAACCGGCTCCAAGTGATTTCGTTTCTTTCTTAACTGTTCTTGGACACTTCGTTTTCCTTAACTGCTCTTGAATGCTTCGCTTTTCTTAATCGGCTCCAAGCG
The DNA here is from genome assembly GCA_036661755.1 of Mucinivorans sp. Classification (GTDB taxonomy): domain Bacteria; phylum Bacteroidota; class Bacteroidia; order Bacteroidales; family Rikenellaceae; genus Mucinivorans. Next base: position 171 of record JAVWYC010000188.1, read on the forward strand.
TTTCCGTTTCTTCCTTAACTGCTCTTGAATGCTTCGCTTCCCTTAACCGCGCTCATAAAACTACCAATCACCCCAAAACTGCTTGCCGTGCAAAATGCGACTCCCCTAACCCTCAATCATCTAACTTACCCCGAAGCTACGTTATTTAGATAGCGCCAACATACGCTCGATCGGCACCTTAGCGCGCGCCATAATATCACTCGACAGTTCGATCTGACCCTGCAAAGTACGCAAAGAATGCTCTATCTTAACCAGCGTATTAAGCTTCATATAGGCGCAATCGTTGCAGGCACACGTCATATCCTCGCCCGGAGCGGCAATAAAATGTTTGGCGGGCGAAGCCTGCTGCATCTGAAAAAGAATACCGCTTTCTGTGGCCACAATATATGTCCGGGCGAGGTCTGTTTGCGAAAAATTCAACATCTGAGCCGTGGAACCCACCATGTCGGCCACAAGCACCACCGGACGAGGGCATTCGGGGTGCGCCAAAATCTTGGCCCCCGGATTCTGAGCCTTCAATTTCAAAATTCTATCGAGCGAAAAACGCTGGTGAACATGGCACGCGCCGTCCCATATCTTCATTTCGCTACGTCCAGTGATGGCCTTGATATAGCTCCCCAAATTGCGATCGGGGCCAAAAATAATCTTCGCCTCGCGTGGCAAACTCTCTACAATCTGCACCGCATTGCTCGACGTGCAAACAATATCGGTGAGCGCTTTGACCTCGGCCGTGGTGTTGACGTAACTAATCACCGTATGGCCGGGGTTGGCCTCTATGAATCGTTTGAAATCGGCCGCCCGACAACTATCCGCCAATGAACAACCAGCCTCCATGTCGGGCAGTAGTACTATCTTTGTTGGGTTAAGAATTTTGGCTGTCTCGGCCATAAAAGTCACCCCGGCAAACAAAATCACATCGGCCGAGGTGGAGGCCGCTTGCTGGGCAAGAGCTAGGCTATCGCCCACAAAATCAGCTACTTGCTGTACTTCCGGTGTGGTGTAGTAGTGGGCCAAAATAACGGCGTTACGTTGTTTCTTGAGCTCGGCTATTTTCTCTATTATCATTACAATTTGATTTTTTGCGTTTTTTGTTCCTATTTCCGGGCATATTCAAAAAATCCAAAAGCCAGACACGATTCTAACTTTTGGATTTCGAGAATTTAGCCAGCCACACTAACTTTGTGCAACCCTTTGGGGGGTTGAACTCTATCGGTAGTTGACGTTCATATCCGGAACCGGCTTGTCGTAATAGCCCGATTCCAAACGATCGCGGCACGCGTTGAAGGCTGCCATCGTGTATTCTACATCGGCCAAGGTGTGTACGGCCGTTGGGATGATACGCAAAATAATTTCGCCTTTGGGGATCACCGGATAGACCACAACGGAGCAAAACAGGTTGTGATTTTCTCGCAAATCAGCCACCAAATTGGTCGCTTGTTCGGCTCCACCCTTCATGTAGACAGGCGTAACTGGCGACTGAGTGACGCCGATATTGAAACCATTTTTGCGGAAACCATCTTGCAAAGCGTGGACAATTGTCCAAAGTTTTTCGCGATATTCCGGGTGAGTTTTGATTATCTCGTAACGTTTCAAAGCACCGATCACCATTGGCATCGGGAGCGCTTTGGCGTAGAGTTGCGAGCGCATATTGTAGCGCAAGAAATTAACAATATCGGGGTCCGAAGCCACAAAAGCCCCGATGCCGGCCATTGATTTGGCGTAGGTGCCAAAGTGAATATCCACGCCATCGCTCACTCCGAAATGTTCGGGAGTGCCGGCGCCGGTAGCACCCATAGTGCCCAATCCGTGCGCATCGTCGACTAGTAGTCTGAACGAAAAATCTTTTTTCATGGCCACTATTTCGTCCAGCTTGCCAAGGTCGCCCTTCATGCCAAAGACGCCTTCGGTGATCACCAAAACGCCTCCGCCAGTGCCTTCGGCCCATTTTGTGGCGCGTTCTAGTTGTTTGCGGCAATTGGCCATGTCGTTGTGAGGGAATACAAAACGTTTGCCGCCTTTGGCTTTGTGGAGCAACAGGCCATCGATGATGCAGGCGTGAGCTTCGGCGTCATAGACAATCACATCGCGTGCCGAGACTAGCGTGTCGATAATTGACACCATGCCTTGGTATCCAAAGTTGAGCAAGAAGGCGTCTGGTTTTCCTACCCATTCGGCCATTTTGCGTTCCAATTCTTCGTGATATTTGGTTTGTCCGCTCATCATGCGCGCGCCCATTGGGGCTGCCATTCCAAATTCGGCAGCACCGGCCGCGTCGGCGGCCAAGACTTCGGGGTGTGAGGCTAGGCCAAGATAGTTATTCAGGCTCCAATTAAGCATCATTTTGCCACGAAACATCATACGAGGGCCGATTGGGCCTTCGAGTTTAGGAAATGCGAAGTAGCCGTGAGCTTGTTTCATATATTGTCCAATCGGGCCGCCGGCATTGGCTTTGAGTCGTTCAAAAATATCCATTTCTTTGATAGTTAAAAATTTAAGCCCCAAAGGTATGAATTATTTCTCGAAGTAGGTTTAATAATTACAGTAAATATTTTGGTTCAGTACAAAAAGCGGGATTTTATTTTGGGTATGTTTTTCAAAAGTCACGGTGATTTGCTCGCGGTTTTTCGCGCGCAAGCTGCGCGAGCTTTGCGTGTCTCGCAAACCGCTCTATCTTTTTAGTTTGTTCTATCCTGGGGGTTTGTGTACCCCCAGACTCCCACAGTTCATTTCTTTTTTGATAAATTCGCCTTCGCCTCGGCAATTTCAAGCAAGCTTGATTGCACTCGGCTCGACGAATTTTGCGGCC
>JAVWYC010000189.1:0-2945 GCA_036661755.1 Mucinivorans sp.
TCGTGACTTTTGAAAAAGTCACCCAAAACTTTTTGTGAAAAACTTCGTTTTTCTTAACTGTTCTCTTGAAAACTTCGTTTTTCTTAACTGCTCTCTTGATAGTTTCGTGTCCTTGAATACTTCATTTTTCTGAACCAACCAAAATCCCTACAAACCATGCAAAAAAAACGAGCGAAATTCCATAGAATTTCACTCGCCTTTGAATTACTATAATTTAAGACCAAAGAACTATTTAACCTCCTCAAATTCAACATCTTGAGGTTCGTGCTCGGCCGATCCCGCCGCGCCAGAAGCCGAACTATGATCTTCGGCCGAAGAGGCCCCACCAGCACCGCCCTGCGACCCATCAGCCGACGCCCCAGGCGCACCTTGACTATACATATCCTGCGAAGCACTCTGCCATGCCGCGTTCAACTTCTCTGAATATTTTTCCATATCCTCCAAATTGCTAGCCGCATGAGCCGCCTTTAACTCTTTGAGGTTAGACTCAATCTCTGCCTTTTTCTCGGCTGGAATCTTGTCGCCATACTCCTTTAATTGACGCTCCGAAGTGAAAATCGCCGCATCAGCTGCATTCATCTTATCCACCTTATCACGTTCTTTTTTATCAGATTCTTCGTTCGCCTTCGCTTCGTCACGCATGCGTTGAATTTCCGACTCGCTCAATCCACTCGAAGCCTCGATACGGATCGACTGCTCCTTGCCTGTCCCCTTATCCTTGGCCGACACGTGCAAAATCCCATTGGCATCAATATCGAAAGTGACCTCGATCTGAGGCACGCCACGCGGTGCCGAAGGTATACCGTCAAGGTGGAAACGACCCAACGACTTGTTGTCGCGCGCCATTTGGCGTTCGCCTTGCAAAATATGGATCTCAACCGATGGTTGATTGTCGGAAGCAGTACTAAATGTTTCTGACTTACGCGTTGGAATGGTAGTGTTGCTCTCTATGAGTTTAGTCATCACGCCACCCATAGTCTCGATACCAAGCGAAAGAGGAGTAACGTCTAACAACAAAACATCTTTCACTTCGCCCGTCAGCACCCCGCCCTGGATTGCAGCTCCGATAGCCACAACTTCGTCCGGGTTAACGCCCTTAGAAGGAGCTTTGCCAAAGAATTTCTCGACCACCGCTTGGATAGCAGGAATACGAGTCGAACCACCAACCAAAATCACTTCATCAATTTGGTTCGTTGTCAGCCCGGCATCTTTGAGCGCCAATTCACAAGGTTTCAGCGTTGCCGTGATCAACTTATCGGCCAATTGCTCAAATTTAGCTCGCGAAAGCGAAACCACCAAGTGCTGAGGAATGCCATCGATCGGCATAATATATGGTAGGTTGATTTCGGTAGTAGTCGAGCTAGAAAGTTCAACCTTCGCCTTTTCGGCAGCCTCTTTCAAACGTTGCAGAGCCATCGGATCGCGACGCAAGTCTACGTTGTGTTGTTTCTGGAACTCGTCGGCCAAGAAGTCGATAATCACATGGTCGAAATCATCGCCACCTAGGTGAGTATCGCCGTTAGTCGATTTCACTTCAAAGACGCCATCGCCCAATTCGAGGATTGAAATATCGAACGTTCCTCCACCAAGGTCAAAAACGGCGATTTTTTGTTCTTTATTTTTTTTGTCAAGTCCATATGCCAAAGCGGCAGCCGTTGGTTCGTTGATAATACGTTTAACGGTTAGGCCTGCAATTTCGCCAGCTTCTTTGGTAGCTTGACGTTGCGAGTCGCTAAAATAAGCAGGCACAGTGATCACCGCCTCTGTAACTTCGGTGCCAAGATATTCTTCGGCTGTTTTCTTCATTTTTTGAAGGATCATGGCCGAGATTTCTTGTGGCGAATATTCGCGATTTTCGGTTTTCACACGAGGTGTATCGCCGGCACCTTTCACCATTTCATAGGTCACACGTTCGCGTTCTTTGGATACTTGCCCCCAAGTTTCGCCCATAAAACGTTTGATCGAGGCAATAGTATTACGCGGATTTGTGATCGCTTGGCGCTTGGCAGGCTCGCCCACCTTGCGTTCTTCGCCCACAAAGGCTACGATTGAAGGCGTTGTACGGTGTCCTTCCGAGTTTGTGATAACGACAGGTTCGTTACCCTCCATAACCGCAACACAGGAATTGGTTGTGCCGAGGTCTATTCCAATAATTTTTCCCATAGTAGTATTTGTATTTAGTTTTTATTAATTTTGTATTTGTGATTTCCTATTGCAGCAATCTTTATGCCAAAAGTATATAACGACAAAAAAACTGACAAAACATGACAAAAATTACAATAATTGCTGCTACACAAGCCGAAATCGCCCCAATTGTGTCATGTTTTGGCGACAAATTCGATTATATAGTCAGTGGCATTGGTTCGTTGTCCACTGCAATTGCCGTGATGTGTGCGGTGCGAGATTTCGCGCCTAATTTGGTATTGGGTGTGGGTGTGGCAGGTGCAATAGATCGTTCGTTGAGCCTCGGTCAGGCGGTGATTGTTGCTCGTGATTACGTGGCTGATTTGGGTGCTTTTCGTGGTCAGGCGCATGAAAAGTTTGAGCATTTTGAGAGTCAGGTGGTTGAATATCCATACGTTGTTGATGGTTTCACCAGTGTGTCGGCGCGTACGGTGAATGCAGCTTGCGGTTTGTTTGTCGATGATCATTCACAGATTGAGACGATGGAGGGGGCGGCTTTGATGTTGACGGCCAAGGCGTTGGGGGTACGTTTTATGCAATTACGCACTATATCTAATTACGTAGATTCTCCGCGTGTTGAGTGGCAGATTGCGCATGCGATTGAGTTATTGCCTAGTGCGGTTGCTCGATTATTGAAGTTCGGTTATTGAAGTTCGGTTAAGGAAAGCGGAGTTTTCAAGAGTTGGTTCAGAAAAACGCAGTTTTCAAGAGCGGTTAAGAAAAACGAAGTTTCCAAGAGCAGTTAAGAAAAGTGACGTTTC
>JAVWYC010000190.1:0-2913 GCA_036661755.1 Mucinivorans sp.
ATGAACTGTGGGGGTCTGGGGGTACACAAACCCCCAGGATAGAGCAAATAAAAAAAGATAGTACAAACCAAGAAGATAGTACAAACCAAAAAGACAAACTAGATAGCTAATCGCACAAAAAACAAACACGCACAAAAACTATATCCCCATGCGATGACGAGCAAACGGAATAACAGTGCTCGCCGGACGCTCCCGAGACAACCCCTCACGCATAAATTCAAAATATGGACGCGTGAAACGAAAAAACATCTTATACCCCTCGCACAACACCGAACGCCCCAACGCATCACGGTGCTTCGGACACTCACCATGACAAAGATTCAAAAATTGACACGACAAACAATCCGCAGACAAAGCTGCATATTTGGCCGCACCAAAACGAAACTGCTCCGCACTGCTAAACATTGACGCCAAACTCCGCTCGCCAATATTACCTAAACGATATTCCGGGTAAACAAAGTGATCGCAACTATACGTGTCTCCAGTGTACTCAACCACCAAAGCATCGCCACAACTTTCGTTCAAAGAACATATCCCGGCCATCACACCGCAATAATTAGCCAACGTAGCATCAAAAAGTTGCACAAAAGTCTCGCCCACATCACCCACCACCCACTCTTCAAAAACATCGATATTAAAACGGCCCCATTGACTTGCCTCGATCGAAAAATCGGCCACCGTACCTTTGGCCGGAGCCACAATCAGCGAACCCTCTTTGAACTCCTGAACAGGCAAAAATTGAATGTATCGACTGCCAATGCTCTTTAAGAAACGATAAATCTCCACCCCACGCCCAGCACTGACGGAGCTGACAGCCGACAGGGTATTGAACTGCACATCAGCGCTTTGCAGACACTCCACCCCACGCATAACCGAGGCAAAAGAATTGCCACGCGTGGCATTGTGCACCTCTTGTGGGCCATCGATGGATATGCCTACCAAAAAATCGTTAGCCGCAAAAAACGTTGCCCACTCTTTATCTATCAACGTGCCGTTGGTTTGCAAAGTGTTGATGATTTTTTTGTCACCTGCATATTTGGCCTGCAATTCGAGCGCACGACGATAAAAAGGCAAGCCGGCCAACAAAGGTTCGCCACCATGCCAACAAAAGGTAATTTCAGCGACAGTATTGCCCTCAATATACTGACGGATAAAGGTTTCGAGCATCTCCATACTCATCACCCCTCGGTTGTGCAAAATTTCCTTGTCTATATAATAACAGTAGGCGCAGTGAAGATTACAAGCCGAGCCAACAGGCTTGACCATGGCCGAAAAAGCGGCCGAATTACTTGCCGACTTGGCCGCCTGAGTGAAAGTTATAGTTTTTTTATTTCTCATAAGTATACAAAAGTAAATATTTTTTGTTTAATTGTCGATTTTTTCGTTTCTTTGCAAGTACCATTATTAATTGATACTAATTACTAAAAAAATTTAATAATAACAATGAAAAAAGTTTTAATTATCGCCCTTGCCTTAATGGCCGTCGTTTCGACCGACGTTATGGCACAAAAGAGCACCATTAAGGCCGCCCCTACCGTCGCTGCGCCTCAAATGATCCAAACTCCGATCCCTCTTCGCGAGAAAGGGCAAAAAGATATGCTTCAATTTGCAGCCAAGCCAATGCCTACAATTCGTGTAGCGTGCATCGGGCTGGGTATGCGTGGGCCGGGAGCAGTCAACAGCATGAGCCATATTCCTGGTGTTGAGATAGTTGCGCTGTGCGATGTGCTAGAAAAAAACGTTACCCGCGTGAATGCCAGCCTCCAAAAAATGGGCAAGCCCAAAGCTCTAGAATTTTTTGGCGACACCGCTATTTGGCGACAAGTGACCAAACTACCTAACGTAGACTTGGTGATCGTGTCGACCGACTGGGGCTCGCATGCTAAAATCGGAGTGCAAGCCATGAAAGATGGCAAACATGTGGCGATCGAAGTGCCATCGGCTATGAACCTAAACGAAATTTGGGACTTGGTAAACACGTCGGAGAAAACTCGCAAACACTGTATGCAACTCGAAAATTGTGTCTACGATTTCTTTGAACTCACAACGCTCAACATGGCGCAAAAAGGACTTTTCGGCGAAATTCTCTATGCCGAGGGTGCCTATATTCACAACTTGGAACCTTTCTGGAAAGATTATTGGAACGATTGGCGTTTGCAATATAACATAAAGAACTACGGTGACCTCTATCCTACACACGGCCTAGGCCCAGTATGCCAAGCGCTCAACATGCACCGCGGCGATAAGATGAACTACCTGGTTGCCATGCAAACCAAGACAGTGTCGATCCCCGAATTTATCAAACGCACCCAAGGGCGCGACGTGTCGGCCGACTTCCGTAATGGCGACCACACAATTACGCTCATCAAAACCGAAAAAGGGAAAGCCATCAACATTCAACACAACGTTGCCACTCCACGCCCATACGATCGCATGTATCAATTGACGGGCACAAAAGGTTTTGCCAACAAATATCCCGAAGAGGGATACGCCTTGGACGGCAAAATATTGGCCGGGGCTAACAGCGTGAAAAATCACGAAGATTTTTCTGCGCACAGTTTTTTGCCAACAGCGATCAAAGATTCGCTTATGGCACTTTATCGCAACCCAATTGTTGACGATAAATTGATAGCAACAGCCAAAGAGGTTGGCGGCCATGGCGGTATGGATTTCATTATGATTTACCGTTTGATTTATTGTTTACAGAACGGTTTGCCTTTGGATATGGACGTTTATGACTTAGCCGAATGGTGTGCTCCTATTGAATTAACCAAGATTTCGTTAGAGAACAATTCGGCAGCTGTGGCTGTACCGGATTTCACCAGAGGTGCATGGAATAAGGTTAACGGTTTAACTTTTGCGATTGCTTCTGATGAGGCCAAGTAGTTTTTGAGCATAAATTTCATTATGTAT
>JAVWYC010000191.1:0-2881 GCA_036661755.1 Mucinivorans sp.
GTATAAGGTAGGTTGCATACGCGTTACGCACCCGTGCGCCGGTCGCCACCAAGTATTGCTACCTGTGCTGCCCCTCGACTTGCATGTGTTAAGCCTGCCGCTAGCGTTCATCCTGAGCCAGGATCAAACTCTTCATTGTATAATTTATAGTTTGTGTTGCGAATAAATCCGCAACGGCTCTTTATTAAAAAATTGACTAGGTATCAATCACGATTCACATCGGATTGAAATTTGCTTGTACTTTTTAGAATATAAAAAATGGTTATTTTTTATATTCAGTGCTTCCTAAAATACTTCAATGAACTTATTTTTCCGCCCTTCGAGTTGAACTATCGCGATCTCTCGCGGCCGTTACTTCTGAAGCGGGTTGCAAAGGTAAGTAGTTATTTTCTAACTACCAAATCTTTTTTCAACTTTTTTCATTATTTTTGTGATCGGTTAAAATCACTTAAATAAATTATGAACTTTCGCTTTTGGATTTCTAAATTATTTGAGTAACTTAGTTCCCTTTAGCGGCTGCAAATATATGCGCTTTTTAGTGAGCCACCAAATCTTTTTGTAACTATTTTGTAATTATTTTTAACTTTTTTTTAACAATTATCATAACACGCTATTAACAAATCTATTACAATGAAAAGAAAATTAGAAAATTTCGAGCATCTGCTTGACATTATGGATCAATTACGCCAAGAATGCCCTTGGGACAGGCAACAAACGATGCTCTCGCTGCGCAATAATACGATCGAAGAGTGCTTTGAATTGACAGAAGCGCTGCTCAAAGAAGACATGAACGCCATAAAAGAAGAACTCGGAGACCTCTTATTACATATAGTGTTCTATGCCAAAATCGCCAACGAACAAGGGGCGTTCTCGCTTGAAGATGTAGCCAAAGGACTGAACGACAAACTGATATATCGACACCCGCATGTTTTTGGCGATGTGGTGGCGCCGGATACTAAAAAAGTGATGGAAAATTGGGAAGCGCTCAAAATAAAGAAAAAAACCGAGGGCGGTGTGCTGAGCGGCGTACCTCGCGGCATGCCTGCGCTACCAAAAGCATTCAGAATCGGCCAAAAAGCTGCCTCGGCCGGCTTCGATTGGAGCAAAAAAGAGGACGTGTGGGGCAAAGTGAAAGAAGAAATAGCCGAAGTGGAGCACGAAATGAGAGGCGAACAAACGACTAGCCAAGCAAATCACGTGACCTTGGAGGCTGAATTTGGCGATCTATTCTTTGCCTTGACCAACGCCGCGCGCCTATACGGCGTCGATCCGGAGGCGGCGCTGGAACGTACGAACCAAAAATTTACACGTCGATTTGGATATATCGAACATTGCGCAAAAGAAAAAAATGTATCTTTGCAAGCGATGACGCTCCAAGAAATGGATCGATGTTGGAACGAGTCAAAAAAAATGGAGTAAAAAAACAGTCTGAGGCCTTCCAATATATGGGCGCCCGGGGTTAATAACCACAAAAAACCTTAAAAAATATCGAAACGATGAAGGAAATAACCTTTCTCAGGGTCACTTCGCCCTCGGCACCAAACTACCAAGCCGCACAAGCGTTATATCACGCAGCTTTCCCTGTGCACGAACGTCGATCGGAAGAGGCCCATCGCGCCACATTGACCGACGATGCTTTTTTTGCATACACTATATATATAGGGGGACAATTTGCAGGAATCCTTTATTTTTGGCGTTGGGCCAACTATTCTTACTTGGAACATTTGGCAACAGTGCCCGAGTTGCGCGGACAAAACATTGGAGGTCAGGCACTTGAACAATGGAAAAACAACGAAAATGGACGTACCTTGATGCTCGAAATAGAGCCTCCGTTGGACGAAATCACGCATCGTCGCGAAGGTTTCTACCTCCGCCACGCCATGCAGATCAATACGCACAAACACTTGCATCCATCATACAGTCCGCTAACGGTCACACATGAGTTGCGTGTGATGAGTTTTCCGCAGTTATTGACCGATGAGCAATTCGTTGATTTTAGGAATTATTTGTTGAATCATATTTTAGGGGCTGCTGAAAATTAATTTTTTTGAAACGGACGTTTAAGTTGACCGTAAATAATAAACCAGGCAAAGAAAAATCGACTTCTCGGAAGTCACCTAACCTAAATAAACACAAAAACTAATGGCAATAATAAAAGAAGTACGAGGGTTCAGCCCTTTGTTTGGTCGCGACTGTTTTTTCGCAGAGACAGCGGCTATAATTGGTGAGGTTGTAATGGGTGATGAGTGTTCGGTGTGGTATGGGGCGGTGTTGCGAGGCGATGTGAACACGATCACCATGGGTAATCGAGTAAATGTGCAAGATGGAGCGGTAATCCACACGCTTTATGAACGTAGTGTGACTGTGATTGGTGACAATGTTTCGATTGGTCATAATGCGGTAGTTCATGGGGCGAGGATTGAGAGTAATTGTTTGATTGGCATCAATGCGACGGTTTTGGACGGAGCGATTGTGCATAGTGGGACGATAGTAGCGGCTGGGGCGTTAGTTTTGTCGAATGCTGTTTTGGAGGGGGATTCGATTTACGCTGGTGTGCCGGCGCGCAGGGTGAAGGGTATCACTTCGGATCAGTCGCGTGATATAGTGGAGCGCATTGCGTGTGATTATGTTAAGTACGCTTCGTGGTATAGGTGATTTGGGTTTGGGGTTATATTTTGGTAGATTTAGCAGAGTATCCGTAGGTTTGTGCTTATGCCAATATAGGATCGGTTCAGAAAAGCGAAGCTTTTGAGAGCAGTTAAGAAAGAAATGGAATTACTCGGAGCCGGTTAAGAAAAACAAAGATTTCAAGCGCCGATTCAGAAAAACGAAGTTTTTCAAGAAAAGTTTTGGGTGACTTTTTCAAAAGTCACGATTCTAC
>JAVWYC010000192.1:0-2075 GCA_036661755.1 Mucinivorans sp.
CTCGCGAGAAATTAGTTTTTCTGAACCGCCCCTTGAAAACTTCGCTTTTCTTAATCAACTCTGAATAACTTTTCTTAATGACCATAAAATTACACTATAACAATAACAATGTATGACGATTTTATTTTGATAATCAAATTTATATTCATAATTTTGACTACCAACTCGCTAAATAAATACTAAACCTAATAAAAATAATTAATCATGAACACAAAACGTTATTTAGCCGAAATGTTAGGCACAATGGTGCTAGTGTTAATGGGCTGCGGAGCCGCAGTCTTCAACGCCGGAGCTACCTCCGTGGCCGCTGTGCTGACAATCGCCTTCGCCTTCGGACTCTCGGTGGTGGCGATGGCCTACACAATAGGCAATATATCGGGCTGCCATATCAACCCGGCTATCACACTGGCCATGTGGCTCAACCGTCGGATATCCGGCAAAGATGCCGCCATGTATATGGGCTCACAAGTGGTGGGCGCTATTATTGGCTCACTTATAATCTATATCATCGCTTCGCCACAAGGACTTACTGCCACAGGCGCTAACTCGTATGGCGAAGGTATGCTCCTGCCTGCCTTTGTGGCCGAAATGATATTTACTTTTATCTTCGTGTGGGTGGTGCTGGCCAGTACAGCAACGTCCGAAAAGTCAATGAATGCCTTTGCTGGCTTAGTGATTGGCTTGACCTTGGTGCTGGTTCACATCGTTTGTATCCCGATCACCGGAACCTCGGTCAATCCGGCACGTAGTATTGCTCCCGCTCTTTTTCAAGGAGGTCAGGCACTCAGTCAGTTGTGGCTCTTTATCGTGGCTCCATTTGCAGGCAGTATCCTCGCCGCTAGCGTTTATAGCGCATTTAAGACCAAATAGGCTGCTCGCGCGTTGTCCATCAAGTTGCCCGCTTTTTGCTGCATTGAATTTTGACGCGGCTGTGGATTTATACCCATAAGTTATGGGCCCTCTTCATCTGGGCTAACTATCAAAAAAAAGAGGTTGTCAAAGCTTAACACTTCGGCAACCTCTTGTCTTTAACTGTGTTGACTCACCCGGAGGGTTACTCTTCAGACGAGGCCAACTGCGCATTGTGAAACACATTCACCACATCATCATCGTCTTCAAATTTATCGATCAATTTCTCGATTGTAGCTGTTTGTTCTTCGTCGAGAACCTTCAATTCGTTAGTTGGCAAACGCTCGAAACCGCCACTGATAATCTCCAATCCCTTGTCGTCCAAAAATGTCTGAATCTTTCCGTAAGACTCAAAAGGTGCGTAAATTATGATCTCACCCTCGTCAACAAAGATCTCGTCTACATCGCAATCTATCAATTCTAGTTCAAAATCATCAATATCCATATCGCCAATGGAAGCAAGCGCGATTTTGAAAACCGATTTGCGATCGAACAAAAAAGCCAAACAGCCCTGTGTGCCAAGCGATCCCCCCATTTTGGTGAAGTAACTACGCACGTTGGCCACTGTTCGCGTGTTGTTGTCCGTGGCCGTTTCGATCACCATAGCCACCCCAAAAGGGCCGTAACCTTCATAGATGATTTCTTTGTAATTGGTAGTGTCTTTGCTCACGGCGCGCTTTATGGCACGTTCTACGTTTTCCTTAGGCATGTTCTCCGACTTAGCGTTTTGGATCAGTAGTCTAAGGTGCGGATTGTTGGAAGGATCCGGCCCTCCTGCTTTGACGGCGATGTCGATCTCCTTGCCTATACGTGTAAATACGCGGGCCATATTGCCCCAGCGCTTAAATTTTCTTGCCTTACGAAATTCAAATGCTCTTCCCATCGTGTTATAATTTTTTTGCAAAGATAGCTATTTTTAGTAAATTTGCCCTATGAATATTGATGTTTTATTAACTCCGCTCGAAATTTCACCATCTTCGATTGCCGGTCGTTTGGTGATTGTGGTCGATGTTTTCCGAGCCACCACATGTATTACAGCAGCTATGGCCAATGGCGCTCGTCGTTTAATTCCTGTCACCACGATTCAAGAGGCTTTGGATTTGCGAGCTAAGATGCCCTCTGTTGAGCGTGTTTTGTTGGGTGGCGAGCGCAAGACATTGAAGATC
>JAVWYC010000192.1:2084-2844 GCA_036661755.1 Mucinivorans sp.
GAGGCTTTGGATTTGCGAGCTAAGATGCCCTCTGTTGAGCGTGTTTTGTTGGGTGGCGAGCGCAAGACATTGAAGATCGATGGATTTGATTTAGATAATTCTCCGTATTCATATTCGCGTCAGGCGGTAGAGGGTGCGACGATTATAATGACTACCACCAACGGTACTCGTGCGTTGGAGGGAGCGGTGCAGGCCATGGCTTCTCGTGTTGTAGTGGGCTCGATTGTCAATGCTAGTGCGGTGGCCAAGGTGGCGGCAGAGTCGGGTTTAGATATAACTATTTTATGTGCAGGTCGTGCAGATCGTTACACGATGGAGGACGCATTGGGTGCCGGTATGATTATCCATATATTGGAAGCAAGTCACACTGTGGAGTTGAGTGATATAGCTTACACGATGTTAGATTTTTACGATTCTCATTCGGGTGATTTGCGGGGTGCATTGCGTCATTGTGTTCATTATAATTTTATTATTGCTGGTGGTTTGGCTGATGATGTGTCGTATTGTTTGCGTGCAGATGAGTTGGGCGTGGTGGGTCAATTAGATTTATCGAGTGGAGAGATCACCTTATTGGGTAAGGTGTAGGGTTTGGGGCACGTCTGCCCCAAGATAGCGCGATTTCTCGCTCGCCGAGCGGTTGCACGGCGAGCTAGTTTGCTCGCGTGCCGCAACTATTCTAGTTTTTTTTGTTTGTACTATCTTTTTAGTTTGTACTATTCTGGCTCTATTTCTTTTCTATCTTTTTAGTTTGTTCTATCTT
>JAVWYC010000193.1:0-2717 GCA_036661755.1 Mucinivorans sp.
ATTCTCTTGAAAACTTCGCTGTTCTGAACCAGCTCTTGGAAACTTCGCTTTTCTGAACCGCCTCCTATGAATTTTATTTTATGATCCTTTGATCTATTAAACACAACAATCACAAACAATATTACACCAAAATTACGTTATCTTTATATGAAATCACCTCGCCTTATCTCAATTAATAATGATATATTTTTTATAACTTTGTCGACATATTCGGCGGCATAAAAGAAAAAGAATGAAATTATCTGAATTGAAAAACGGAGAATCAGCCATCATTACTCGCGTGGCAGGTCACGGCGGCTTCCGTAAACGCATAATGGAAATGGGCTTCGTGCGTGGACAAAAAGTGCTCTCAGTACTCAATTCACCCCTCAACGACCCCGTCAAATACACTGTCATGGGCTACGACGTGTCGCTCCGACGAAACGAAGCTAACATGATCGAAGTGATCAGAGAACAAGATGCCAAAAGCCAATTAGAACCCGCAACCACATACCACAGCTCAATATCGTGCGAAAATTGCTCAGCCTATAATTGTACAAACGCTCGGAAAAAACCCCTGCTGCAAAACGAAATAAATGTGGCCCTGGTAGGCAATCCCAACAGTGGCAAAACCTCGCTTTTCAACACCCTCTCAGGATCGAGCGAACATGTGGGCAATTACAGCGGAGTGACCATAGATGCCAAAACCGGACATTTCGACTACAAAGGCTATCGCTTCAATATCACCGACCTGCCTGGCACTTACTCTCTGTCGGCTTATTCGCCAGAAGAAGTCTATGTGCGCTACCATCTCTTTGAACATATGCCCGATGTGATTATCAATTCGGTGGTGGCCTCGAATATCGAACGCAACCTCTATCTGACCACCGAACTAATCGACCTCAACCAACGCACGGTGGTGGCCTTGAACATGTACGACGAATTGCAAGCCAGCGGCGCCGAACTCGACTACCAACATCTGGGAGCTATGCTCGGGATACCAATGGTGCCCACAGTGGCCAAAAATGGACAAGGCTTAGATCGGTTGCTGGACACGGTGATCGATCTTTTTGAAACACGCAACAAGGCGGCTCGCCACATACATATCAATTACGGCAGCGTGCTCGAAAATCAAGTGCAAACCCTCACTCAGGCCATTCACCTTGCGCAAGATGTGCCGCACCAATTCCCGGCGCGCTACTGGGCCATTAAACTCATCGAAGGCGATAGTAAGGTCGAGGCTATGTTGGGTGACTGCGAGCACTATCCTCAGTGGAAACAAATGGCCAAAAAATCGGCCCAAACAGCGACCCTGCAACTAGCCTCCGACGTGGAAACGGCCATCAGCGATGCTAAATATGGCTTTATCGCCGGCGCGCTGGCAGAAACCCTGAGCGCTCGGACCAAAGACATCAACAAACGAAGTCGTTTTATCGATCGCTTGGTGGCCAACAAATGGCTCGGTTTCCCGATTTTTATATTCTTAATGTGGCTTATGTTTACGGCCACCTTTGAATTTGGCACTTACCCTCAAGCATGGATTGGTTATTGTTTTGATGCTCTGGGCTCGTGGCTGTCGAATATCATGCCGCATGGCGCTGTGCACGATCTGTTGATCAACGGAATAATTGGCGGAGTGGGTAGCGTAGCTGTGTTTCTACCCAATATTTTGATCCTCTATCTCTTTATTTCCTTGATGGAAGATTCCGGCTACATGGCTCGTGCAGCCTTTATTATGGATCGATTGATGCACCGTATGGGGCTTCACGGCAAATCATTTATCCCTCTTTTGATGGGCTTTGGGTGCAATGTTCCCGCCATTATGGCCACACGCACCATCGAAAGTCGTAGCAGTAGGCTGATCACAATATTGATCACTCCTTTCATGTCGTGCAGCGCTCGTTTGCCAATATATATATTGCTGGCCGGCACGTTTTTTCCGCATTATGCATCAACGGTGCTCATCGGGCTTTATTTGCTGGGTGGTTTGGTGGCCGTGATCACGGCTCGCCTCTTGCGCCGAACGGTTTTCAAGGCCGACGAGACTCCTTTTGTGATGGAGCTTCCGCCATATCGCTGGCCGACCTTGCACGCCACGATGAAGCACATGTGGGAAAAGTGCGAACAGTATGTCAAAAAAATCGGTACTGTGATCATGGTAGCCTCGGTGGTTATTTGGTTTTTGAGTTACTATCCGCGTCCCGATGCTGTGCAAGAACAGGCAATGACTAATCAAGCTAGCCAAACGGGTCTGGCGCCATCGATCTATGAATATTCGTATATTGGCCACGTGGGTAAATTTATCGAACCGGTGATGAGTCCCTTGGGTCTCAATTGGCGAGCGAGCGTGTCGCTTGTGTCGAGCATCCCGGCAAAGGAGCTGGTTATCAGTAGTTTGGGGGTGCTTTATGGTTATCATGATGAAGAGTCGTTGTCTGATTCTCTGAGAAATTCCGGTGATTTCACTCCTCGTTCGGCTCTGTCTTTTATGGTTTTCATTCTATTATTTTTCCCGTGCATAGCTACTATTGCGGCTATACGTAGTGAAACGGGCAAATGGCGTTGGGCGGTTTTTGTTGTTTTTTATAATACGTTAGTGGCGTGGTTGGCGGCGTTTGTAGTTTATGTGGTTGCGGGTATGTTTTGATTTGTTGCTCGCGCCGCTGGCACCGAGCGGTTGCGCGGCGAGCGGTTTTTTGCGCGCAAGCTGCGCGAGCTTTTTAGTTTGCTCTAACTTT
>JAVWYC010000194.1:0-2641 GCA_036661755.1 Mucinivorans sp.
GGCGCAATTGCAATAAAAATAAAAGCAAATCGTATGCCAAAATATTAGAAAATAAAAGAACTAAACCGAATTATTGTCGATACTAATTAAATGTTTGGAACAAATTTTGTGTATCTTTGTATAACTCAATTTAATAAAGCTGAAAAATGAAACTCGAAGAGCAAATTCAAACACAAAGAGATTTTTTTGCGACAGGAGCTACTAAATCCTTGAAATTCAGACTGACAGCACTGAAAAAATTGTTGGAAGTTATAAAAAATCATGAAAAAGAAATAACAAAAGCACTGTGGGACGACCTGAAAAAATCGGAATTTGAAGCATATGCCACCGAAATAGGAATAACTGAAAATGAGATAAAATACACAATAAATAACCTTAAAAAATGGGCCAAAACACGCTGTAAACCAACACCAATGGCGCTATTCCCATCGAGAAGCAGAATCGTAAAAGAACCATTCGGAGTTGCACTAATCATTGCACCGTGGAATTATCCCTTCCAACTGGTGATTATGCCACTAATTGGCGCAATCGCAGCCGGAAATTGTGCCATAGTTAAACCATCAACCGCCGCACAAGCAACGGCCAATGTGTTGGAAAAAATTATCAAAACGGCCTTTGATGAAAAATACGTGATGGTGGTCAATGGAGCGAACCAATTAACAGACCAATTGCTCGAAGAACAAATGGACTATATCTTCTATACAGGCGGCGTTGGATATGGCAAATATGTTGCCGCTGCAGCCGCTAAACACCTCACACCAACAACGTTGGAACTGGGCGGGAAAAGCCCCTGCGTGGTGGACGAAGATGCAAATGTGCCGATCGCAGCACGAAGAATAATATGGGGGAAAATGCTTAACGCCGGGCAAACTTGCGTGGCGCCGGACTATGTGATGGTACATAAAAATGTGGCGAAAAACTTGACAGAATGTATGGCGGCGGAGATCGAACGACAATTCGGCAAAGAACCAAAAATAAGCCCCGATTATGCTCGAATAATCAATGATGCGCAATTCGTGCGCCTGACACGACTGCTGGACTCCTCGGCAAACGTGATATGCGGCGGCGAAAACGACGCCACGGAACGATATATCGCACCAACACTTATCGCTCAGCCAGATATGAATAGCGAATTGATGAAAGATGAGATTTTTGGCCCGCTACTGCCAATTGTCGTTGTTGACCATATCCAAGAAGCAATCACATATATTGCGGAAAATGAAAAACCACTGGCGCTATACTATTTCACGCAAAGCAAAAAAAAGGCCCGACAAATGATCGAAAATACACGCTCGGGTGGGGTGTGTATAAATGATGTGGTTATACATGCCGGATCTAGCTTCTTGCCCTTTGGCGGCGTGGGTAGTAGCGGCATGGGGACGTATCACGGAAAGGCGAGTTTCGATACCTTTAGCCACGTGCGCGCGGTGATGAGTACAATTACTGCCATTAATGCAAACGCCAGATTCGCACCATATAAAGATCGAATTAAACTGCTCAAACGTTTGATGTAAGACTGAAAACGAGTCAAAATACTAGGCGAAAATTACCGGACGCATTGCTTGGTCAAATTTTTAAGGCAAAGGCTACGCCGATTTTGTAGGGGATCCATTCGCCGCTCTTGTTCCAATCGGCGTAGCGACCTCCGTTGAGCGTGTCGTAACCGATATACCAACCCAAATGCCAACCACCAGAAAGGTAAAAATCCATTGTCCAACGTTTCCCAATAGGCAATTGATAGCCCAAGGTAAGGCCATAGCACATGCCAATTCCCTCTTGAATATCGGTAGCGGGGTGATCGAATTTGCTGAGACGATATTGATCGAAAGCACCGTAGACCCCAGCATAGAAACCATCGAAAGTTTGTTTGATGTAATAACGAAATTCAGCAATCGCCTGCCCAACCAAATAAGGACGACCGCCAATTTCGGCCCAAGGAGAAAAAACAACATCGCCGTTGAAAGAGAAATGGCGAGCGATTTTTGTCTCTACTGACATGTTGACCACCCCCACGGCAAGGTAAAGCGCATTCCATTTCAACGTTGTTTTGTATTCTTTTGATTTGTGCGTTACGGTGTGCGTGCTGTCTTGTTGAGCGTGGCCAAGAAGCGGTATAAAGAGCAGCAAGCTAAGCAGGGCAATGGCTAGGCGATGTGTATTTTTCATTGTTTTTGTGTTGTTTGATAAACAAGTGATAGCAAAGATGATGCTAAGGTAATATAAAAATCGTAAAATTAAATTTTTATTATGGTGGCTTTGGGGATTTTTCAGGATTATTTTTGTTGCAGAGTTGGGGGAGTGTTTCGAGTAAGTGGGGGTTTTGGGGCGCGCGCTTGTGTTGAGTTGGTGCTAGTTAAAAAAACGAAGTTTTCAAGAGCTGGTTAAGGGAAACGAAGTTTTCAAGAGAATAGTTAAGAAAAACGAAATCACTCGGAGCCGGTTAAGAAAAACGAAGTTTTCAAAAACCGATTCAGAAAAACGAAGTTTTTCACAAAAAGTTTTGGGTGACTTTTTCAAAAGTCACGATTCGGCACGGCGTCGGCACGGCGATTTGCTCTTTGCGCCGCTGGCACCGAGCGGTTGCGCGGAGAGCGGTTTGCATTAGCTGCATAGCTAGGGTCTTCCACGGTTGCCCACATTT
>JAVWYC010000195.1:0-2637 GCA_036661755.1 Mucinivorans sp.
CTGTGGGGGTCCGGGGGTACACAAACCCCCGGGATAGAACAAACTAAAAAGATAGAAAAGAAATAGAGCCAAGATAGAACAAACTAAAAAGATAGAACAAACTAAAAAGATAGAAACGGTTCGCGGCACGCGAAAACCCCAAACCATAGATGGCGAATCGAAATTCGCTCGAAAATACAATGAATTAAAATTGTTAATGGTATTCAATCCGATTTGTTTATATTTGTAGCATCAAAAAATTAAATCGATGACACAAAACGATCTAACAATAGCCACCGAACATTACAACCGACTAAACACAGTGTTCAACCAAGAAAAAGGCCCGCTAACACTGACCGAAAAAATACTGTACGCACACTTGGCTCAACCGCTGGCCAAAGACAACACATATGCCCTCTTTCGACCCGACCGCGTAGCCATGCAAGACGCAACAGCCCAAATGGCGCTGCTCCAATTTATGAGCGCACAAACAGACCGAGTTACTCTGCCCACCTCCATACACTGCGACCACTTAGTCCGCGCTCACCAAGGCGCCGAAAAAGATCTGGCGGTAGCTCAAAAAGAAAATGGCGAGGTCTATCACTTTCTGGCCGACGCTGCCGATCGCTACGGGATCGACTTTTGGAAACCTGGTGCCGGTATTATTCATCAAGTGGTGCTCGAAAATTACGCCTTCCCCGGCGGAATGATCATCGGCACAGACAGCCACACCCCCAATGCCGGAGGGCTGGGCATGTTGGCCATAGGCGTTGGAGGTGCCGACGCGGCCGAAGTGATGGCAGGCATGGAATGGGAACTTAAAATCCCACGCATTATTGGAGTTCACCTCACGGGACGCCTGTCGGGTTGGGCGTCGGCCAAAGATGTGATTCTTAAATTGGTGGGACTATTGACCGTCAAAGGCGCTACAAATGCGGTGATAGAATATTTCGGGCAAGGGTGCTCCTCGATCTCGGCCACGGGCAAGGCCACAATGTGCAATATGGGCGCTGAAATGGGGGCTACATGCTCTGTTTTTGCTTACGACACCAAGATGAAGGAGTATCTAATGGCCACAGGGCGCCAAGCCATAGCCACAGCCGCCGACAAGGTGCAACAACATTTGCAGGCCGATCCGGACGCTGTCTACGACCAAGTGATCCAAATTGACCTTTCGAGCGTCGAACCATATATCAATGGCCCGGCAACGCCCGATGCTGCATGGCCTATTAGTTGCTTTGCGCGGGTGGTTCAAGAGAAAGGTTACCCCGAGGAGTTGTCGGCGGCTCTCATTGGTTCGTGCACCAACTCTTCCTACCAAGATCTGGCGCGTTCGGCCTCGGTTGCTCGCCAGGGAGCCGAGTGCGGCTTGAAGATGAACTCGCCTTTTATCATCACCCCGGGCTCGGAGAGTGTGCGAGCTACCGCCGAGCGCGACGGCCTGCTAGCTGTGTTGGCCAAGATGGGTGGCACGGTGATGGCTTCTGCTTGCGGCGCATGTATCGGCCAGTGGGAACGTCAAGGGGCTAAGGGGATGGGCGCCAATAATATAGTGACAAGTTTCAACCGTAATTTCGTTGCTCGCAACGATGGTAATCCATCGACCAACGCCTTTGTGGCTTCGGCCGAAGTGACAACGGCGCTAGCTCTGTCGGGACGCATTACATTCAACCCCTTGACAGACAAGCTGCTCAACGAGCAAGGGGAGTGGGTGATGCTCCGCGAACCGGTGGGCGATGAGTTGCCCGCCGAGGGTTATTTGCGCAATGAAGAGTGTGTGATTCACCCCTCGTACACGGTGCGCGAAGTGGCCATCGACCCGGCTTCTACTCGTTTGCAGTTGTTGGAGCCTTTTGCTCCTTGGTCGGGCGAAGATTTCACTAATCTGGCCCTGCTTATCAAGGTGGCGGGTAAGTGTACGACCGACCATATTTCGGCAGCCGGGCAGTGGTTGCGTTTTAGAGGCCATTTGGGGAATATTTCGCAAAATTTGCTTATGGCTGCCACCAATGCCTTTAACGGCGCCAAGGATAAGGTTTTCAACAGTGTGACCAATAGCTACGATCGTGTTTCGGCTTCGGCCCTTGTTTATCGCGACAGCGGTGTGGGGACTATTGTTGTGGCTCAGGAGAATTATGGCGAGGGTTCCTCGCGTGAGCATGCGGCGATGGAGCCTCGTTTTTTGGGTGTACGGGTGGTATTGGCACAATCATTTGCGCGTATTCACGAGACTAATTTGAAGAAGCAGGGTATTTTAGCATTGACATTTGCCAATAAGGAGGATTACGATTTGATTGGTGAGCGAGATCGGTTTGACGTGGTGGGTTTGTCTTCTTTTGAGCCTTGTGTGATTTTGCATCGTGTTGATGGGAGCACAGTTCGCATTGCGGTTTTGCACACCTATAGCGAGCAGCAGAAGTTGTGGTTTCGTTTTGGTTCGGCTTTCAATGTTATTCGTTTAGGCGAGCATTAGGCTTCGCTTTTTGGTTTGTTTTTTGGGGTTGTACTATCTTTTTAGTTTGTACTATTTTGACTCTATTTCTTTTTTAGCTTTTTAGTTTGCTCTATCTTTTTAGTTTGTTCTATCCCGGGGGTTTGTGTACCCCCGGACCCCCACAGTTCATTTCTTTTTTGATAAATTCGTCTTCGCCTCGGCAA
>JAVWYC010000196.1:0-2622 GCA_036661755.1 Mucinivorans sp.
TGAGCCGGCGGTAAGAGATGGCAAGATTGTGACTGCCAACGGATTTTCTTCCTTGGAGTTTTGCCGTGAAATACTCTACGCTTTGGAGGCGTACCCCCCGAAAATGATAGAAAAAAGTTACCGAATGAACAAAACAGGCGTTTGGGAAGCTCCTGAAACGGAATAACAGACAAAAATCCAGAGGCAAAATATTGGATTCAAAAGTGTGTCTGAGCGCACCGAGCTAGGCGAGTATGGCTATCCGTCCTCCGGATTCTAAAAATAAGAGTAAGTAATATAAAATGATTGAGCAAGATCTTGTAAACGGGCGTTGCGCTTGGTGTGGAACCGACGAGCTGTATGTGAAGTATCACGACACCGAGTGGGGGCGATTGGTCACCCACGACAAGAGGCTTTTTGAGTTTCTTGTGCTCGAAAGTGCCCAAGCCGGGCTGAGCTGGATCACCATTCTCAGAAAACGCGAGGGTTACCGCAGCGCTTTTTGCGATTTCGATGCTCGGCGGGTGGCGCAGATGACGGGCGACGATGTGGATCGGCTGATGCTCTTTGACGGCATTGTGCGCAACCGCCTGAAAATCAAATCAACCATCACCAATGCACGGCTATTCCTTGCTGTGCAAGAGGAGTTCGGAAGCTTTTACGAATATACGCTCTCATTTTTTCCGGATCGTAAGCCGATCGACCGCCCTTTGAACTCTTTGAGCGAAGTTCCGGCCACCTCGCCAGTTTCTGATGCCATGAGTCGGGATATGAAAAGGCGTGGCTTCAAATTCTTCGGCTCGACGATTTGTTACGCCCACTTGCAGGCTACGGGTTTTATCAACGACCACTTGGCGGATTGCATTTGCCGAAAAGTATGAAAATATATCTATTTATATGTACGCTATTGTGTAGCTTAAACTTCTGTTTTGGGCAGACCATAGAACTCAAAAAAGAGATCAAGGACATTGTTAGCGGTAAAAATTTGAAGCTGGGATTTGCTCTTTATGACTTTTCGTCGGGCAAATCTATATCCATCAATGGCAATGATCGGTATCCGATGCAGAGCGTGTTTAAGTTCCCCATTGGGGTAGCTCTGCTGGATTGTGTGTCTAGGGGCGAGTTTTCGTTGACGGATAGCCTTACGCTGACCAAGGCGGACTTGGCTCCCGAGCTTTGGAGCCCTATTGGTGAGCGATGGCCCGATGGGGTGAGCTTGCCGTTGGTGAGTGTGATGACTTATATGATTGCTCACAGCGACAATAACGCGACCGATTTTCTGATTCGTAAAATCGGAGGCGCAGCACGTATTCAAGATATTATCAATGGCCTTGGAGCGAAAAAAATCAATATCCGCAACACCGAAGCCGAAATTCAAGGCTCGTGGTTGGTGCAGTTCGATAATTGGACTACACCCCGAGCGATGGTTGATTTGCTGCGATTGATGAACGATGGTAAATTGCTGGACAAAGCAAGTACGGCCGTTTTGTGGGAGATAATGGCAAGCACTTCGACCGGTTCAGTCAATAGATTAGTCCCTCGGACTGTTCGATTTGTTCGTAAAACAGGATATTCGGGAGCGAGTAGCCAAGGTGTTATTGCTGCACAAAACGATGTCGGAATAATCGAATTTGAGGATGGTAGACGCGTTGCATACGCTATTTTCCTGACCAACTCCACGCTTGGCACAGATGCCGGATACGACCTACTTGCTCAGATCGGCAAGGCTATCTGGAAAGCGTATAAGCTCAGTAATTTCATACCCGAAAGGGTGTAATACTGCGATAGATATGTGTTTTTATACCCGAACGGTTGTAATTTATAATAATTGTATTATATTTGTACCCAAAAGGGTATAATATGAATACTACATCGTTATCAGATTACGTCAAGCAGATGCGCAAGGAGCACCACTTAACTCAAATAGAACTCTCCGCAAAATCGGGCGTTGGGTTGCGTTTTGTGCGTGAATTGGAACAGGAGAAGCAGACCTTGCGTCTTGATAAAGTGAACCAAGTGCTAAACCTCTTTGGCTCTGAGGTAGGCGTTGTCCCAATGACTAAATCCGAAAATCGATGAGACAAGCTCAAATATACAACCACGACCTTCTTGCAGGAGTTTTGCGTGAAGATGAAAATGGCTATACCTTTATCTATGATGACCATTATCTGAAATCGAGCGAGGCCGAAGCAATTAGTCTCACCATGCCTCTATCCGAAAAACCGTACAACGAAAAAATTTTATTCCCATTTTTTGATGGACTAATCCCCGAAGGTTGGCTTTTGGATATTGCCGAAAATAGTTGGAAAATCAACCGCCGCGACCGTATGTCACTACTGTTGGCTTGTTGCAAAGATTGCATCGGTTCGGTTAGTGTAGTGCCAATCACAAACAAATAGTCGTTATGAATAGATGTCTATATTGTTATCAAGAGCTTGCCGCTCAGCAGGTTGATTTTCATCCACGCTGTGCGAAGAAGATTTTTGGAAGTGCCACGGCTCCTGTTCTGCCATACACAAGAGCTGATATTACGGAACTTGCAGAGCAGGTGATTCGTTCGCAAACCACGCTAACGGGAGTGCAAGCAAAACTCTCACTCGACATTTCAACTTCGAGGAGTGAGCCTAAACGCTTCACTGTCGA
>JAVWYC010000197.1:0-2576 GCA_036661755.1 Mucinivorans sp.
TTTTCTTTGCATACTTTCTTTCCAAAAAGAAAGTATGTGCAGGGGGTCCGGCGGGGTGCACAACACCCCCGGGATAGAACAAACTAAAAAGCTAGCGCGGTTTGCGCGGCACGCAAGCAAATCGCCGTGACGAATCGTGACTTTTGAAAAAGTCACCCAAAACTTTTCTTGAAAAACTTCGTTTTTCTGAACCTGTTCTATCTTAACACAAGCGCCCCCACTACCTAGCCAAAAAAGGCGAACACAAAGTTCGCCCCCATAAAAGAAATGCAATACAAAGAAAAACTACTCAGCCACAGCCGACGTAGCCACAATTTCTACACTGATCTCAGCGCAAACTTCTTTATATACACGAATAGCAACCTTGTATGCACCAATCTCCTTGATCGATGGAACCTTAATAGCCTTCTTGTCCAACTCTACACCCTTGGCCTTAATAGCCTCAGCTATGTCAGCCGAAGTGATCGAACCGAAAATACGACCGGTTTCATTCGCTTTGACCGACAAAGTAAGAGCCATCGACTCCAACTTAGCCACCACAGCAGTTGCATCAGAAACCATTTTTTCCTCCTTGTGAGCACGCTGCTTGATGTTTTCTGCATGCATTTTTTTGGCCGAAACAGTAGCCACAGAAGCCAAACCTTGCGGCACTAAAAAGTTATTTGCATAACCAGGCTTTACGTTGACAATTTGGTCTTTATAGCCCAAAGTGTCGATATCTTGTTTGAGTATGATTTCCATTATCTTATTTCATTAAGTCGGTTACGAAAGGCAATATCGCCAAGTGACGAGCACGCTTAACAGCAGTTGCCACTTTCTTTTGGAACTTTTGTGAGGTTCCAGTCAAACGACGAGGAAGAATCTTACCTTGCTCGTTCAAAAATTTCTTCAAAAATTCACCGTCCTTGTAATCAATGTATTTGATCCCGCTTTTTTGGAAACGGCAATATTTCTTTTTCTTAACGTCTACCGAAACCGGATTCAGATAGCGTACTTCATTTTGTGGTGCTGCCATTTTCTTAGTTATTTTTAGGGTTCAACTTTTCGCGGCGTTTGGCTGCATATTCAATCGAGTGTTTGTCCAAACGGAAAGTAAGGAAACGAATCACATGTTCGTTACGACGATAAGCTGTTTCGAGCTCCTCGACAATCGAACCATTCTCGGCGCTGAATTGCATCAAGAAATAGTAACCTGTTGATTTCTTTTGGATTGGGTAGGCGAGTTTACGTAAGCCCCACTGTTCGGTGTGCTCTACGTTTGCGCCGTTCTCGGCCAATAGGCCTTGGAATTTGCTCAATAACTCCGCAAGAGCCGCTTCGGCTAGCAGAGGTGAGGCAATGAAAACGGTTTCGTAAGTGTTCATTTACTTAGGTTATAAATTAAAAATTATGAACCACGATCAGCACGTAGCTACTCGTTAATTCAGTTGTTTCCGCACAAAACGGACTGCAAAGGTAACACTTTTTTATGAAAAACAATAAAAAATGTATAATTTTGTCGCTACATGAAAGGACTTGTCACAAAAACCACCGGCAGTTGGTACACTGTCTTGCCTGCCGATGGCACGTCACCCATCAAGGCGCGGCTCAGGGGTTCGATGCGCATGGTGGACTACACCTCCACTGCGCCTGTGGTGGTGGGCGACGAGGTAGACCTCACACAGAACGCAACGGGCGAGTGGGTGATTACGGCTGTGGCGCCTCGGGCTAATTATTTGGTGCGTCGATCGACCAACCTATCGCACGAGAGGCATATCATAGCGGCCAACCTCGACCATATATATATAGTAGTGTCGTTGGCCACGCCTAGTACGCCGCTTGAATTTATAGATCGTGTTTTGGTTGGTGCGGAGTGCTATCGTATTCCTGTTTCAATTTTGGTAAACAAGGCCGACGTGGCCGCGCCAAATGCCTATTTTACAGATATTTACCATAAAGCCGGATATATGATCACTCCTATTTCGGCATTGACGGGTATGGGTATTGCGGCTTTGCGTGATCAGATTGCGGGGCGCAAGGTACTTTTTACCGGTAATTCGGGGGTAGGTAAGTCGTCGATTATCAACGCATTAGACCCCACATTATCGGCGCGCACGGGTGAGGTTTCTCTTTCTCACGGCAAGGGTAAGCACACGACGACTTTTTCCGAGATTTTTCCTTTGGCCGATGGTTATTTGATAGACACGCCGGGCATCAAGGGTTTTGGTTTAGTGGGTGTAGCGCATGATGAGCTTTATCATTATTTTCCCGAGATATTGAGTTGTGCTGTGGGTTGTGCATTTAGCAATTGCACGCACACGCACGAGCCTGCGTGTGCTGTTCGTGCGGCGGCGGGGGCGGGGGTGATTGCTTTGGAGCGTTATGAGAGTTATTTGAAGATGTTGTCGGAGGATCAGAAATACAGATAGTTTGTGCTAAGCTAGCGCCGGTTAAGAAAAACGCAGTTTTCAAGAGCAGTTAAGATAGAAACGGAATCACTCGTAGCCGATTCAGAAAAACGCAGTATCCAAGAGCAGTTAAGAAAAACGCAGTTTTTCAAAAAAAGTTTTGGGTGACTTTTTCAAAAGTCACGATTC
>JAVWYC010000198.1:0-2468 GCA_036661755.1 Mucinivorans sp.
AACAAAAAAACTAAGACTCCACCATCTCAAATAACTGATCCTTAAGCAACTGTATGTTCAAACCCGAAACTGACGAAATAAATATATGCCCTATATCAACAGGCAAAAGCAACTCCATCTCACACATCATCTGTTCGTCCAACATATCACACTTCGTGATGGCCAACATACGACCCTTGTCCAATAACTCCGGATTATATCGACGCAACTCGTCAAGCAAAATCTCATACTCCTGACCTATGTTCTCACTATCAGCTGCAATCATAAAAAGTAATACCGAATTTCGCTCTATATGACGCAAAAAACGCGTGCCAATACCCTTACCCTCAGCTGCACCCTCAATAATACCAGGAATGTCAGCCATCACAAACGATTTCCCCTGACGAACACCAACAATACCCAAATTAGGCTCCAAAGTCGTGAATGGATAATCAGCAATCTTAGGCTTAGCTGCCGACACCACACTGAGCAAAGTCGACTTACCAGCGTTCGGAAAACCTACCAAACCTACGTCAGCCAGTACCTTGAGCTCCAAAACAAACCACCCCTCAACCAAAGACTCACCCTCTTGTGCAAAACGCGGCGCTTGATTGGTCGGCGTGCGAAAGTGCCAGTTGCCCAACCCTCCGCGACCACCGGCACACAAAATCACCTCCTGACCGTCCTCTGTCACCTCGGCCACAATCTGACCGCTCTCTGCATCGCGAGCAATAGTACCCAAAGGTACATCAATATATTTATCCTTACCGTTAGCCCCGTGAAGCTTAGATCCGCCGCCACGCTCGCCATTTTCGGCCATCCAGTGACGATTGAATTTAATGTGGAGCAGAGTCCAGTGTTGCACCGAACCGCGCAAAATCACATGTCCTCCACGCCCTCCGTCACCACCGTCAGGGCCCCCAAATTCAACGAATTTCTCGCGCCGAAAGTGCGAAGCACCAGCCCCACCATCACCGCTACGAGCATATATTTTTACGTAATCTACAAAGTTTGAACTTGCCATCGTGTTTTTATATTTCGACAAAGATACGAATTTTCGTTACCTTTGTACTATCAAAGAGAATGCCAATTATGGAAAAAATAGAATTAATGTTGCCAGTCGGTTCGTGGGAGTCGCTCGTGGCAGCACATCAAGGTGGAGCCGACTCTATATATTTTGGGGTCGAGGGGCTCAACATGCGTAGCGCGTCGTCGGTCAATTTTTCGATCGAGGATATGGGGCGGATCGTCGATTTTTGCCATGCAAATGGTATGCGTAGCTACTTGACACTCAACACGGTGCTCTATGATGGCGACTTGGAGTATATGCTTTTGGTGCTCGACGCGGCGGCGAAGGCTGCCGTGAGCGCGGTGATCGTTTCCGATCAAGCTGCCATAGCGGCGGCCAGAGAGCGTGGGCTCTCCATACATCTATCAACGCAGCTCAATATCAGCAACATAGAGTCTGTAAAATTTTATGCCCAATGGGCCGACGTGATGGTTCTGGCGCGCGAATTGGAGCTGCCCGCCGTGCGTAAGATAGCCAATGCAATTCGCGATCAACATATAGTGGGGCCTTCGGGTGAGGCGATTCGTATCGAGATGTTTGCGCATGGTGCGCTTTGCATGGCTGTTTCGGGCAAGTGTTATTTGAGTTTACACGAGGCTAATCGTTCGGCCAATCGCGGTGAGTGTCGTCAGATTTGTCGTCGTCAGTATGCGGTGCGCGATGTAGAGACGGGCAATGAGTTGATGATAGACAACAAATACATTATGTCGCCGAAGGATTTGTGTACGATCGATTTTTTGGATTCGATGATTGATGCAGGTGTGCGGGTGCTTAAGATCGAGGGGCGTGCGCGTGGGGGTGAATATGTGCGTACTGTGGGCGAGAGTTATCGTATTGCCATTGATGCTATTGGTGCAGGGCGTTGGAGCAAGGAGCTTGCCGGGGAGTTGAAGAGTAATTTATTAAAGGTTTTCAACCGAGGTTTTTGGGGTGGTTATTATTTGGGTCATCGTTTGGGTGAGTGGAGTGCTTCGTATGGTTCGAGTGCGCGTGAGCGTAAGGTTTATGTAGGTCGTGTGACTAATTTTTTCACTCGTCATTCGGTGGCTGAGTTGTTGCTTGAGTCTTCGGATTTATCTACGGGTGATAAGTTAGTTGCATTAGGTTCGACAACGGGGGCTGAATTTTTTGTATGTCCGTCGGTGTATTTCAATGAGGAGCCTTGTGTGGTGGCGTTGAAGGGCAGTGCGGTATCTATTAAGACTGAGTGTTCATTGCGTCGAGGAGACAAGATTTACAAATTAGTTTCTGTTGATGATTTGTAGTTATGGTTATTGATTCGATGAGTTGGTTGTGGCGTGTTCAGAAAAGCGAAGTTTTCAAGAGCCAGTTAAGAAAGAAACGGAATCACTTGGAGCCGGTTAAGAAAAACGAAGTTTTTCACAAAAAGTTTTGGGTGACTTTTTCAAAAGTCACGATT
>JAVWYC010000199.1:0-1394 GCA_036661755.1 Mucinivorans sp.
CCCCGGGTTAGAACAAACTAAAAAGCTAGTAAAGAAATA
The DNA here is from genome assembly GCA_036661755.1 of Mucinivorans sp. GTDB lineage: Bacteria > Bacteroidota > Bacteroidia > Bacteroidales > Rikenellaceae > Mucinivorans. Next base: position 40 of record JAVWYC010000199.1, read on the forward strand.
GAGCCAAGATAGAACAAACGACAAACTCGCGCAGCTTGCGCGCAAAAAACCTCTCTCCGTGCAACCGCGCTATCTTGGGGCAGGCGTGCCCCAAACCCGCGGCCACATAAGTGACATTTGATTACAGTGACTAGCTGAATAGAAACTTATTCAAACTAAAACCAAACCAGCCACCACAAATGCCTTTATGTTGCCACATCAAAAAAATACAGCAACAAAACTACCGCTTCCCCTTAACATACAACTTATCCAAAGCCACTGCCACAGCCTCATTCTCGATATACTCATCATAGTTAGAATAACGATCCACCATGCCACTCGGCGTGATCTCTATAATCCGATCAGCAACCGTTCCTATAAATTCGTGGTCGTGAGAACTCATCAAAATTACACCCTTGAAATTAACCAACGTATTGTTGAATGCCTGGATAGACTCCAAATCCAAATGGTTCGTAGGTGAGTCTAATATCAATGTATTACCACAATCAATCATCATCTTAGCTATCATACAACGCACCTTCTCCCCTCCGGAAAGAACACTCACTCGCTTATAAATCTCCTCGCCGGAAAATAACATCTTGCCCAAATAACCTCGTATAAAAACCTCAGTCGTGTCGGCCGAATATTGCGCCAACCAATCGAACAAAGTAAGATCATTATTGAAAAATGATGCGTTGTTTAGCGGTAAGTACGACTTTTTGATGGTCAACCCCCACTCCACAAGGCCTGTATCCGGCTCATCATTGCCTGCCAAAATTTCGAGCAAAGCCGTCACCGCACGAGGATCGCGCGAAAGAAAAGCAACCTTATCGCCCTTCTCAATAGCAAAAGAAACGTTAGAAAACAACACCTCGCCATTGACACTCTTGCTCAACCCATCAACAGCCACTACCCGATTCCCAACTTCACGCTCGGGCGTAAAAATAATCCCAGGATATTTGCGCATCGAAGGCTTGATCTCCTCTACATTGAGCTTCTCGATCATCTTCTTGCGACTGGTAGTCTGTTTGCTCTTGGCCACATTCGCGCTGAAACGTTGAATAAACTCCAATAACTCTTTCTTTTTCTCTTCAGCTTTTTTGTTCTGTTGACTTTGTTGACGAAGAGCCAATTGGCTAGAATGATACCAAAACGAATAATTACCAGCGTAAATGGTTATGTTATTGTAGTCTATATCGATAATGTGAGTAGAAATAGCGTCCAAAAAGTGACGGTCGTGCGACACTACGAGTACTGTATTTTCATATGTGGCCAAATAATTTTCGAGCCAAGCTATCGTATGTACGTCCAAATCGTTGGTCGGTTCGTCGAGCAGCAGGTTGTCCGGCTTGCCGAACAAGGCTTGCGCAAGCAGC
>JAVWYC010000199.1:1403-2370 GCA_036661755.1 Mucinivorans sp.
GTATGTACGTCCAAATCGTTGGTCGGTTCGTCGAGCAGCAGGTTGTCCGGCTTGCCGAACAAGGCTTGCGCAAGCAGCACGCGCACTTTTTGCTTCCCACTCAATTCTTTCATCAACGAGTAGTGGCTATCTTCTTTTACGCCAAGGCCACTAATTAGGTTTGCGGCATCACTTTCGGCATTCCAGCCGTCCATGGCGGCGAATTTTTCTTCAAGATCGGCCACTTTCATGCCATCTTCTTCTGAGAAATCAGACTTGGCGTAGAGGTCGTTTTTTTCTTGAATAATTTTCCATAGAGGGGCATGCCCCATCATCACTGTGTCGAGTACGGAATAGTCGTCGTAGGCATTGTGATCTTGTTTGAGTACAGATAGTCGTTCACCGGTGCCGAAAACGACATTACCTCGTGTAGGGTCTATTTCCCCACTTAGGATTTTAAGGAACGTAGATTTGCCGGCGCCATTGGCACCGATAACACCATAGCAGTTACCTGGTGTAAATTTGAGATTAACGTCTTTGAATAGGACGCGTTTGCCAAATTGCAATTCGAGATTAGCGACAGAGATCATAGTAGTATAAAATAAATAATAATAGTCAAATAGGTTATTTGCAAGTGATCAGGAGGATATGTAGTATTTTGATAATGTGATAGTTGAGTGACTGTGGTTGTATGTTTTTCGTTACGGCAATAAGGCGTCGCGTATATTTTTTGTGTAAATCGTGTTTATATTCGTTTCAATTTCAGTTATTCACTGCAATCAAAGGTCACGCGTGGTGGCGGGTTTGGGGCGCGTGCTTGTGCTTGTGCCTAGCTAGCGTCGGCTGAGGAAAGCGAAGTTTTCAAGAACCAGTTAAGAAAAGCGAAGTTTCCAAGAACCAGTTCAGAAAAACGAAGTTTTTCAAAAAAAGTTTTGGGTGACTTTTTCAAAAGTCACGATTAGTCACGGCATCGGCACGGCAATTTGCT
>JAVWYC010000200.1:0-1093 GCA_036661755.1 Mucinivorans sp.
CCCAAACCCTCGCTGACAATTACCTTTGGGCATTGAAATGTGGGCAACCGCGGAAGACCCTAGCTGTGCAGCTAAGGCAAACCTCTAGCCGCGCAACCGCTAGGTGCCAGCGGCGCGAGCGAGCAAATCGCCGTGCCGAATCGTGACTTTTGAAAAAGTCACCCAAAACTTTTTTTGAAAAACTTCGTTTTTCTGAACCAGCTCCCAGTGATTCCGTTGCTTTCTTAACCAGCTCTTGAAATTTTTGTTTTTCTGAACTATTCTTGAAAACTTCGCTTTTCTGAACCAGCTCTTGAAAACTGCGCTTTTCTTAACTGCTCTTGGATACTTCGCTTTTTCTACCACACTAATCCACTCACTTGCAATCGCTCAACCTACTCAAACGCAAACCACAATCACCACACAAAGGCTCAAAAGCTATCCTACGACCATTGTTCACTAACGTCAACGGTAAATCTAACTTAGTAGTCCTCAGGCACATACCGTATTGGTGAAGTGGACAAATCACAGCAAGCATCAACGCCTCTGACTTCACATTACAAGGCAACGACCCCTGCACAACAGGACGCATACCACTACTTCTAGGCACAGAATAAAGAGCCAACAAAGCACGCCGCAACTCGTTGATCTTACTTTGTGGCATAAACGGAACCTGCGCCACAGACAACAACACTTGACTCACCTCAAAAATAGTATCACCCGATTTTTTAAGCCCCTCAACCCATATCGCACGTGCACGCTCCTGATTGTCAGCCTTCGGCAAATCGAGCGGCAAAGGAAGCGAAAAATTTGAACCATAAGCGTCTGTAAGTTGTAATTCGCTATCCGTCAAACATATAGACACCTCGATTCGCCTCAGAGAACGAGGATCGAAATCTTTGAAAAAATTACAATAAATCTTATCACCCACTGCAATATCGACATTTGAAAGCAAAAAGATCTGTTCGCCCTGCACTTTGTTTATCCGCGTACCGTGGCCGCGCGAACTCACCACCCCGTCGCCATTGACCAATCCATGCGCGCGGTCGAGCGTGAAAAAACGATCGCCCACCGTACGCACCACACCCATAAATTTACCACGCACCGCACCACC
>JAVWYC010000200.1:1103-2222 GCA_036661755.1 Mucinivorans sp.
TGCGCGCGGTCGAGCGTGAAAAAACGATCGCCCACCGTACGCACCACACCCATAAATTTACCACGCACCGCACCACCCGTCAACACCCCACCACGCGGCCCGTCGAAAAAATATTCGGTAAAAGAACGCGAAAAAGTCTTATCCACATCGGGCACAAAAAGCGGCCGCGACACCCCGCGCGAGGTACGCTGAACGCCCTGTTCTATCAATTTTTGGTTATAGAAAGCCACTGTGTTGGCCACATAACGTTCGTCTTTGAGTCGTCCTTCGATTTTGAGCGAATGGACGCCGGCGTCGATCAATTCGGCCAAACGCGCGCTCAGATTCAGGTCGCTAGGCGAAAGCAGGGCTTGATTTTCGATGATCACCTTGCCTTTGGCGTCCACCAGATCGTAGCGCGAACGGCACGGTTGGGCGCAGCAACCCCGATTGGCGCTTCGTCCCGTCAAATATTCCGACAGATAGCATTCGCCGGAATAACCGATACAAATGGCACCGTGCACAAAGGCTTCTATTTCGACCTTTGTCGAGGCCGCGATTTGGCGTATTTGAGAGATTGTCAGCCCTCGTTCGAGCACCACACGAGAGAAGCCGGCCGCGCTCAATTCCGCCACACGTTCCACCGTTCGATTGGCGCATTGTGTCGAGGCGTGCAGTATGATGTCTTGCGGCAGGTCCATCTCCAGAAAGGCCATATCTTGCACAATAAAGGCGTCGACGCCAATGTGGCGTGCTTGGATCACCATTTCGCGTGCTTGTGCTCTTTCTTCTTGGGTGAGCAGGGTGTTGATGGCTAGATAGACTTTCGCGTCAAATTTATGGGCATATTCGCATGCTTGTTCGATGTCGGCGAGTGAGTTGCCAACATTTTGGCGAGCGGAGAAATTAGGTCCACCGATATAAACGGCATCGGCGCCAGCGTTGATTGCTGCGCGTGCGATGGAGAGGTTGCCTGCCGGGGCAAGCAGTTCAATTTTGTTATAAATCACGTACAAAAATAACAAATTTAGATTAGAATCGCTTTATAAGAGCGAAATTTTCGACAAAAAGTTTTGGGTGACTTTTTCAAAAGGACGCGTGGCGTCTTTTGATTTGCCGTGAACGAGCGGTTTGCTCTAT
>JAVWYC010000201.1:0-2204 GCA_036661755.1 Mucinivorans sp.
ATTACTCTACTTCGCAGAACTAGTACTCCTACCCGGCATTACACTCGCCGCCATCGGCTCCTTCTGCGCCCTAGTAGGCGCCTCTATCTGGGCCTTCACCAGCTACTCCCCCACCTTCGGCTGGTGGATCGTCGCCTCCGCCGTGATCGGCGTAATTCTCATCACCGTGATCTTCCTTAGACCCAAAACATGGAAAAAATATTCGCTCCATACTCAAATCAACGACTCAATAGGAACAGCCCTCGCTAGCCAATATAACATCGGTCAACAAGCAACAACCCTCACACGGCTCGCCCCGATGGGCAACGTGCTCATCAATGGAACAACCGTTGAAGCCAAAACACGAGGCAACTACGTGAACGCCGGCAGTACGGTCGAAATCATTGGCTTTGAAAACCAAACCCTAGTGGTGGCCGAAGTCAAAGACTAATCGCCTAACCCACTCACTCCCCCAGCGGAAGAGGAAGACCAAACGAAAAAACTTTATTCTCGGGCTCACTATGCGCCAAGGCTGCCATTGCCCTCAATTGAGCTAACTTTTCGGGGTAACGATCCGCAAGATTGGTCTGCTCACGCACATCAAAAGCAAGGTTATAAAGCCAATAAACCGGCTTGCGACGAATATCGGTCACAATCATCTTCCACTCCCCACAACGAACAGCCAACGAACCCCCGTCGGCATACTCCCAATAGAGGAAATCATGCTCCTCTTGCTGACCTATGCCAAGCAAAGTAGGCAATATATTCACGCCATCTAATGTTTCGTCGATCGGCTCAACCCCTGCCGCGGCGAGCAAAGTTGGAAACCAATCCTGGAAGGCCGACATCATGTGCGACGAACTTCGAGGCGCAATATGCCCGCTCCATGAAACAATTGTTGGCACACGAATCCCCCCCTCGTGCAGCGAACGCTTGCCCCACCCTTCGGCCGATCGAAATGGACGCGCACTGTCTAACCATGGGCTATCACCACCACCTTCGCTCGATGGGCCATTGTCCGAAGTGAAAATAATAATCGTATTATCATACACCCCTTTGGCTTTTAGCTCGGCCACCACCTCGCCTATCTGCTCGTCCACATAACTCACCATGGCCGCATATGTGGCACGAGGATAACGCACGGGCGAATAATGGTTGCCCGGAAAAGGCTTCTCGTCGCCAAAAATCTTATGGTAATGATCTATCCAACGCTGCGGAGCAGCCAGCGAAGCATGTGGGATCGGCGTTGTGAACCACAGAAAAAACGGGCGATCGCTGTTTTGATCGATAAAACGTAACACCTCTTTTTGTAATAATTCGGGGGCGTATTGCCCTTTGTTGAATTTGTCGTACGAATGTGGATCCAGAGCGTCGGCTCCTTGATCTAGCTTTGCGCCCATCATCGGCACGGCATTGATATATTCACGTTCGCCGTTGCGATACAAGTAAGCCGGATAGTAGGAGTGCGACACCCGTTGGCAGTTGTAGCCATAGAAAAAGTCGAAGCCGGCCTCGTTGGGCGCGCTCACCGAACCGGGAGCACCCAAGCCCCACTTGCCTATGCAGGCCGTTCGATAGCCAGCTCGTTGCAATTCACGCGCCAAGGTGCGCTCGCCCTTTGGCATAGGGCGTTGCCCCTCTAAGCGCTCGTCGCGCGCCATGGCCTGCATGCTCCACACATCGCCGCGTTCGTCCCATTCATCGTTGCCGCGGATTGCAGCATGCCCCGTGTGGCGCCCTGTGAGCAGCACACAACGCGAAGGCGCCGACACTGGTGCGCCGGCATAGTGTTGCGTCAACATTTTGCCATTCGCGGCCAAAGCATCGATATTGGGAGTCGCAATTCGAGTGGAACCCATAATCGACAGATCGCCATAACCCATATCGTCCATCAAGAAAAAGACGACGTTCGGTTTAACGCCTTGGGCAGCCATGCTAACAACGCTCAGGAGCGAGGCCCCAAGAATAAGTGTTCCTTTTTTCATCTGCACTTTTTTGATTTTTATCGATGACTTTTTTGTCGGTGATTTTTTGGGGAATTATTTTTTGATTTCTCCCGATGATAGCCACGCTAGGTCGAAGATTGCGAATTTAATATTGTTATTAGCCTCGAATATGCAGCCAATCTTGCCTTTGGTCAAATCGACGAGCACCGAATATTGTGTTTCTGTTGCTCGATTGCCGTAGTAGCGTTTGGCGTAGGCCCACGTTTGTCCTTCGTCTAG
>JAVWYC010000202.1:0-2038 GCA_036661755.1 Mucinivorans sp.
GCAGGCGTGCCCCAAACCCTCGCTGACGATTACCTTTAGGCATTGAAATGTGGGCAACCGCGGACGACCCTAGCTGTGCAGCTTAGGCAAACCGCTAGCCGCGCAACCGCGAAGTGCCAGCGGCGCGCGACAAATAGCCGTGCAGGCGCCGTGCCGAATCGTGACTTTTGAAAAAGTCACCCAAAACTTTTTGGGAAAAACTGCGTTTTTCTTAACCGGCTCCGAGTGATTCCGTTTCTTTCTTAACTGATTCTTGAAAACTTCGTTTTTCTTAACTGTTCTTGAAAACTTCGTTTCTCTGAACCGGCTCACGAAAAATTCGCTTTTCCACTATCGAACTATCTCATCACTCAAAACTCACTAACGCTACAAAGAACAATTCCTTCAAACAAAAGAATATTCAACCTCCCTCACCCACCCCCCGATCGCTCTCATCTTATTCTTATTTGAGCCGACGTGGCGTGCGCTGTCAATCCTTCGCCACAAGCCATAGCAACAATGGTCGGCGTAATGGATTGCAACCCCTCTCTGGTGATCTCTTGACATGTGATCTTACGCATAAAACTATCTAGGTTGACCCCACTCATCGAACGCGCCCAACCCGACGTGGGCATAGTGTGATTGCTCCCCGAAACATAGTCACCTGCACTCTCGGGCGTGTAGTGTCCCACCAAAATATTGCCTGCTGTCGTGATTTTTTCGGCCACCGCCCACGGATCTTCAGTGGCGATGATTAAGTGTTCGCCCGCGTAGTAGTTGGTGAAGTCGATCGCCTGAGCACGCTCCTTGAAAACTATGATCCGACTGTTGACCAACGCTTCCAGAACCGTCGTGTAACGTGCCAAGAAAGGTAGTTGCTCGGCGATTGCAATATTGATTTTTGCAGCAAAGTCCATCGAGTGACACACCACAATGGCTTGACTGTCAGCTCCACATTCGGCTTGCGACAGAATATCAGCGGCCACAAAATCGGCATTTGCGCTGCCATCAGCCATGATGATCACCTCCGAAGGGCCGGCCGGCATATCTATTGCCACTTGCGAAAAGCCCAGTAGTTGCTTGGCTGCCGTGACGTAGCGATTGCCGGGGCCGAAAATTTTGTCTACCTTTTCTATCGTTTTTGTGCCAAAGGCCATCGCCGCGATAGCTTGCGCCCCACCAATTTTGTAGATTCGCTCCACGCCACACAAAGCGGCCGTGTATAGTATCTCGGGAGCCACACGCCCCTCATTGTCGGGTGGCGTGCAGAGCACCACGTTAGGACAACGAGCCACGCTGGCCGGCACGGCTAGCATCAAAACGGTGGAAAATAGAGGCGCCGAACCGCTCGGCACATAAAGCCCTACTCGTTCGATGGGCACGGCTCGTTGCCAACACTTCACGCCGGGGGAGGTCTCGACCTCAATGGGCACGAAGCGTTGCGCTGAGTGAAATTTTTTGATATTTTCGTACGCTATACTAATGGCACGTTTTATTTCGGGTGCCACCATGTCGGCCGCGACTTTAATTTCGGCTTGGCCGACAGTGTAATTAGCAAGCAGAACGTGATCAATGTCGTTTGTCAATCGTTTGACGGCTTGATCGCCATCGCAACGTACACTTTCTATTATTTCTTTGACACTATTTTCAATGGCCGAATTTTCTTGGACCATGCTTCGCTTGGAAAGTCGAGGCCATTCTTTTGTCGATGGGTTGTTGTAGATTTCGATCATTGTATCATTTTTTCGAGTGATAGCACCAGGATATCTTCGTTTAGTCGTCCTTTGGATTGGATGGCTAGTTGTATCATGGAGTAGTTTTTGGTTATGCGGGCAAATTTATGGTTTTTTTAGTAAGATCACACTATATATTATATATAAAGTATATTTTGGGTGATGATTAGTTGTTTTGTATGATTTTGTTTGTGCGGCGAGCGGTTTTTTGCGCGCGTGCTGCGCGAGCTATTTGTTTGTTTTATCTTTTTTAGTTTGTTCTATCTTGGCTCTATTTCTTTTCTAGCTTTTTAGTTTGTACTATCCTGGGGGTTTGTGTACCCCCA
>JAVWYC010000203.1:0-2004 GCA_036661755.1 Mucinivorans sp.
AATCGCCGTGCAGGCGCTGGGTCAAATCGTGACTTTTGAAAAAGTCACCCAAAACTTTTTGTGAAAAACTTCGTTTTTCTTAACTGCTCTTGAAAACTTTGCTTTTCTTAACCAGCTCTTGGAAACTGCGTTTTTTAGAACTGCTCTTGCGGATAATTCCCCTTTTTATTGCCTTTTCAACCCAACAACAAAGAATTAAACCACTTTTTAGTACCACATTACGATTTTTTTTATTACCTTTACCATGATTTTTAAGGAAAATTTTACGGAAATCTATCTTTTTAACAATATTTTACGCAATCGATTTCGTGAAAAAAGAACTAGCCAAATAAAATAAAAACGATATGAAAAAGGAAATTCTCGTTACATCACTCCTCGTAGCAACAGGAGCACTGGCAGCCATTGCACAAACAAAACTTCCTAACGTGGTCTATATCAATGCCGACGACTTGGGCTATGGCGATATCTCATGCAACGGCATGACGCGTATCAAAACCCCAAACGTGGATCGAGTGGCCGAACAAGGAGTGCGACACACCAACATGCACGTCACTTCGGCCACTTCAACCCCTTCGCGATTCAGCCTGCTCACCGGAAAATACGCTTGGCGAGTCAATGGCACCGGCGTTGCCCCCGGCGATGCGGCGATGATCGTAAAAGACGACATGAAAACCCTGCCCGACATGATGCAGCGTGCCGGCTACACCACTGCGGCTATCGGCAAATGGCACTTGGGCCTTGGCGCCGAACGAGGCAAACAAAACTGGAATGGAGAAATTACACCGGGACTGAAAGATATTGGCTTCGACTATTCCTATATAATGGCCGCTACGGGCGACCGTGTGCCGTGTGTTTATATCGAAAATTCACGAGTGGCAGACCTCGATCCGAATGATCCTATTTCGGTGAGCTACAAAGCGCCTTTCGAGGGGTTGCCGACCGGGAAAAACAACCCGGAGATGCTCAAACTGCACCCCTCGCATGGCCACGACCAAGCGCTCATTAATGGCGTGAGTCGTATCGGCTACATGAAAGGAGGCACGAGCGCCTTGTGGCGCGACGAAGATATAGCAGACCGACTAACGTCGAAAGCTGTTGACTTTATCGAGCGTCAAGCGCAAACCGACAAGCCGTTTTTCCTCTATTTCTGCACTAACGACATTCATGTGCCGCGTGTGCCTCACGAGCGTTTTGTGGGCAAAAGTGGTATGGGTGCTCGCGGCGATGCTATTTTGGAGTTCGATTGGAGTGTGGGGCAAGTGCTCGATGTGTTGGATAGCTTGGGGCTAGCCGATAACACGTTGGTAATCATCACTTCCGACAATGGACCTGTGGTGGACGATGGTTATAAGGATCGTGCTGTGGAGCTATTGGGCGATCACAAGCCGTGGGGTAATATGCGTGGTGGGAAGTACAGTATTTTCGAGGCAGGCACTTGTGTGCCGATGGTGGTACGCATGCCGGGTCGTGTTAGGGCTGGCAGGGTGAGTGATGCCGCTTTGTCGAATGTAGATATATTTGCATCTTTGGCGGCTTTGGTGGGCGAGGAGTTGGAGCTTGGTGAGGCGCCAGATAGCGAGAATCATTTATCGTCTTTTTTGGGCAATAAGAGGAGTGGTCGTCGGTTGATAGTGGAGGATGCATTAACGCGTTCTATTACGTGTGATGGTTGGAAGTACATTCGTGCGAGTGACAGGGTTCGTTATTCTAAGGAGACGAACACAGAGTACGGGACAGATTCGGCGGAGCAGCTTTATGATTTACGTAGTGACGAGGGTGAGCGCAAGAATGTGGCTAGTCGATATCCGTCTAGGGTTGCAAAGTTGCGTTCGATGTTGTTGTTGGAGGAGGCTCGTGTTGATTAGTTTTGTGGTGTTGTGATGGGTAGGGAATTGCTTGGTCAGCGAACGAAGTATCCAAGAGAGCAGTTCAGAAAAGCGAAGTTTTCAAGAGCAGTTAAGAAAGAAACGGAATCACTGGGAGCTGGTTCAGAAAAACGCAGTT
>JAVWYC010000204.1:0-2001 GCA_036661755.1 Mucinivorans sp.
CGCCGTGCAGGCGCCGTGCCGAATCGTGACTTTTGAAAAAGTCACCCAAAACTTTTTGTGAAAAACTTCGTTTTTCTTAACTGCTCTTGGAAACTTCGTTTTTCTGAATCGGTTCTTGAAAACTTCGTTTTTCTGAATCGGTTCTTGAAAACTTCGCTTTTCTGAACCGCTCTTGAAAACTTCGTTTTTCTGAACCGCTCTTGAAACCTCCCCTCTTCCTACACCCCTAATTATATCTCTCCCAACAAAAACGACAAATCATCAGACGAACTCAATTCACGTGGAACTTGCGCAAAACGAAACAAACGCATCTCATTCTGACCAATAAGCGACAAATGACCCGACTGGCAAAGCAAAATAGAACCTTCACGCAAACCAACCACATTCATCGACTTATTTGCCATCAAATACTCCTCAATCCGTTGCTCACGCGTCTCGCCACCATGACCAACAATCGTAGCGTCAGTATAGTGTGGATTGATCTGAAAAGGAATTAAATTCAACGACTTGAAAGATTGAGGCTCAACAATCGGCATGTCATTGGTGGTGTAAAGCCCCGGACACGCCATATTAGAGCCTGCACTCCAACCAATATACGGCACGCCGGCCTCTACACGCTCCTTGATTGGAGCCATAATACCGTTGTCCTGCATCGTCTTGAGCAGCGCAAAGCTGTTACCGCCACCCACCACAATGGCTTGAGCCTCACGCACCGCTTGCGCAGCATTCGCATAGTCGTGTATTCCGTGAACCTCGACCCCAAACTCTGCAAAACGAGCGCGAACCTTGGCCGTGTAGTCGATCCAACAAACAGTCACACCGGCATATGGAATAAAAAGTACACTCCGCACAGAATGCGAAGCCAAAAAAAGGCGAATCGACTCCTTTGGATACTCCAAATAACCCTGGCCGGCATTGGTGGAATTAGATATGAGCAGTAAATTCTTCATTTGTGTTATTTTTTTTTAGAGTGTTATTTTGTCAATTTGATTCAATTCGTCGCTTGTAAATTTTGTATTTTCCAGTGCACCGATATTTTCTTTCAATTGGCTCACGCGCGAGGCTCCCACGATAACCGAGCAAATACGCCGATCGTGCAATTGCCAGGCGATGGCCATTTGCGAGAGGCTTTGCCCACGTGTGGCGGCCAAGGCGCGCAGCAGGCGTACTTTTTCGATATTGGCTTGTACTTCTTTCACCTCGAGCATCGAGGTGGCACGTGCGGCGCGTGAGTCGGCGGGGATCCCGTCGGCATAGCGATCTGAGAGTTGCCCTTGCGCCAAGGGCGAGAATGAGACGCAACCTATCCCTTTGTGGGCGTGCACCGAGAAGTGAGCTTCTTCGGGGCTGCGCACTAGGAGTGAATATTTCAGTTGATCCACCACTACGGGTGTGCCGAGCGATTGCAAGATGTCGAGTGCTTCGATTAGTTTGTCGGCCGGGTATTTAGAGAGTCCCACATAGAGTGTTCGTCCGCTTCGCACAAGGTAGTCCAGCGCTCCCATTGTTTCGTGCAGCGGAGTTTGTGGGTCGAATCGGTGTGAGTAGAAGATGTCGACATAGTCGAGGCCAAGTCGAGCGAGCGATTCATCGCACGAGGCGATGATATGTTTGCGCGAGGCCCAGTCGCCATAGGGGCCTTCCCACATATGGTGTCCGGCTTTGGTGGTGATGATGATTTTATTGCGATGTGCCGATAGGTCGTTGTGTAGTATTTTGGCGAAGGTTTCTTCGGCTGATCCTTCGGGTGGGCCGTAATTATTGGCCAGATCGAATTGTGTTACTCCTTGTTCAAATGCGTCAAGGACGAGTTCTCGCGAGGTGACTGGTGAGTCGCATTGTCCAAAATTTTGCCATAAGCCGAGTGATATTGCGCTCAGTAGCAGTCCGCTGTTGCCGCATCTTCTGTATTCCATCGTTATTTTTATTTTTCGATTTTAGCAAATGTATAACATTTGTGTTGAATGTGCAATTTTTTATAGATTTTATGGGTGTGGGGTG
>JAVWYC010000205.1:0-1993 GCA_036661755.1 Mucinivorans sp.
CGTGACTTTTGAAAAAGTCACCCAAAACTTTTTGGGAAAAACTTCGTTTTTCTTAACTGGTTCTTGAAAACTTCGTTTTTCTAAATCGGCTCCAAATGATTCCGTTTCTTTCTTAACTGCTCTTGAAAACTGCGCTTTTCTGAACCAGATCTGATCGCAGTGAATAACTGAGCAAAACTGAATGAAAATTTACCAAACTAATAACACACAAACTACAACATATTACAACCACGCAATATCTCACCCTCAATACGACCCAAAACCTCGAAACTACCATCACCATGACGAACCCCACAATCACCCGTGGCGATAAAAGAACAACTATACTCGTTCGACAAATCAATCACATTAATCCCTCCCACCAACCCGTCCGGCAACATACGCAACTCATCACGCAAATCACGAACCATAACCTCCATCGAAAGCGGCGTGCGAAATATACCACCCCCAGTGGAATATGCCTGCGAAAGTAATTCACACATACCATACTCCGAATGAATGCAATCAACCCCAAAAGCAGCACTCAACTCCCGATGCAACGCCACACGATCCACCTGACGACCATGACCCTTCATGCCGCCGGTCTCCATCACAATGTCAGGCTGACGACCGCTATAACCCTCCCTAGCAGCCTCCAATAAAGCAAAAGTGACACCCAACAACAAAACTTTATCACCCGTGCACAAAGGACGCAACTTCTCCACCATATAAAGCAACGAGCTACCCTGGCGATACGATGGCAACAAAGTCTCTAAACAATAACAAGAAGGCGAACCATAAAAATAAGTGAACGCGTCCAGAAAACTACGCTCATAAAGCGCCGCCGAAGCTACATGATGACGCGAAGTGGCGCTACCCGTCGTGCCGCTACTCTCGAAAACAAGCTCGGCCTGCGTATGTCCACAATAAACAACGTGCGAACGAAATATCTCGATCGGCAGAAACGGAATCTCTTCCACCTCTTTCACATTGCTCGCCTGCACACCAAGCAAAGAGATATATTGAGCATAAGGTGCGCAATGCTCGGCTTGAAAACGAAAAATTTCGAGCGCTCGACGCGCAAAATCCTCTCTCATCTGAGCATTTTTCTATTGCGGCAAACTATAGCGTACCGTAACGGCGCACTCCATTTTTTGGGGGCGAAGTTTCAGATCGCTAGGCAGCTCCTCGCCTTGTTCGAGGCTCGGTGCTTTGGCGCGCATCAACATATTGTCGACGCTGAAGCCAACGGGCGAATTGTCGTTGCTCCAATATTGAATTTGGATCGCGCGACCGATGGTTTGCCCAATGGCTTGAACCAGATTTTGAGCTGTTTCCAAGCTATTTTTCATCGCTTCAACTTGCAATTCTTGATTGATTTGCCTTTGATTGATGTTATACATACGGTTAATTGCGGCATCTTTGACCGAATTATTGGCAAAGGCTGCAAAAACTGCCGCCACTTGTTCGGCCGAGGTGAGCGTCAATTGATAAGTTTTGAATTGATAGGCAGAATTCCGTTTTTGGGCTGTTGACGATTGGTTGACAACGACGAGTTGTTTGGGCACGTCGATAGCGGCTTCTTTGAGTGCTGTGGCCAGTTGTGATTCGAGCGTCGAGAGTGATGTTTTGCCTTTGTCGACGGCTTCGCTGAGCGTTATACGCACTTCGATGCGATTAGGTTCTACTAGGCGTGATGCGGTTCCGCGCACTTCAATGTAGGGTGTTTCTTGTGCTATTTGCGTTATTTGCGCCGAGGCCATCATTGATAGAGAGGCTAGCAGCGTGACGAAAAGTAATTTTTTCATAATTTTTTTTGTATTTAATTAATGAACAATTTCTGTTTTTGGGAAGTTTAGTTATGATACAAAGTTATAAATTATTTGCAATTTTGGTAAAAAAAACTGTTTTTTATTCAAGGGCGAGTAATTGGTGGGGTTATTTTATTGTATTAGATCAAGTGATTGAACGGTGTTTGAGAAAGACGAAGTGTCCAAGAGTAGTTCAGAAAAAC
>JAVWYC010000206.1:0-1980 GCA_036661755.1 Mucinivorans sp.
TAATCGTGACTTTTGAAAAAGTCACCCAAAACTTTTTGGGAAAAACTTCGTTTTTCTGAACCAGCTCTTGGACACGTTGCTTTTCTTAACTGCTCTCTTGAAAACTTCGCTTTTCTTAACTGCTCTTGAAAACTTCGCTTTTCTTAACCGCGCTAGCTTGGGGCGGCACCCCACACCAAACCACCCCACACCACCTACATCAATTCATCATGTCAGCCAACACAATCGCCGCCGCAGACTCAACAACCACCGACGCCCGAAGAGCTATACACGCATCATGACGACCCTTGATCACCAAAGGCTCTACACGATCCGTCGCAAAATTATAAGTATGCTGCTCCCTAGCAATACTCGAAGTAGGCTTGATCGGCACACGAAAAATAATCTGATTGCCATTGCTAATCCCACCAACAATTCCACCCGCATGATTGGTCGAAGTATGACCCGCACGATCCACTATCGCATCATTGTGCTCGCTCCCACGCATAGCCACAGCACCAAAACCAGTGCCGAACTCAATGCCACGAGTGGCCGGAATCGAAAAAATAGCCGCCGCCAAACGCGACTCTAAACTGCCGAAAAACGGCTCCCCCACCCCAACATTCACACCGTCAATACGACACTCAATCAATCCCCCCAAACTATCCTGAGCACGCATGGCCTGCTCCACCATCGCCCCCCAAAGCTCCACCTGACGCTCGCCACCCACCTCGATCAACTGCGCGGCAATGGTCACCCGAGGAATCATCTTCTTGGCCACCACCCCGGCCGCCACAAGAGCAACAGTCAAACGACCCGAGAAATAACCCCCGCCTCGCGCATCATTGGCTCCATGCCATTTCTCGCGCGCCACAAAGTCCGAGTGCGACGGACGTGGCTGGTCAATCAGATTTTTATAATCACCCGACAAGGTATTTTCGTTGTCGAAAACAATAGTGAGCGGCGCTCCCGTGGTGTGACCATCGAAAAGACCGGTCAAAAAACGAGGACAATCGGCCTCGCGACGCGGCGTAGTCCCCCGAGCACCGGAGCGACGACGATCTAAATCGACCAAAAAATCAGCCTCCGACAAAGGCATGCCGGCCGTCACACCATCTAGCACCACACCAACAGCCGCAGCATGTGACTCGCCAAAAATTGTTACCCTAAATTTATCTCCTATGCTATTCATCGCTTTTTGCTTTTATATTGAGCAAAATTAATAAAAAAATTTGTCAATTCAAATAAATAATTATACCTTTGCAATCCCTTAGAGGTATGAGGAATCTCTGTCGGAGTCAAACAAACCGATTATATTCCCATAAAAACACCAATAAAATGGCACAAGAAAAACTTATTCTGCTAGCCCAAGAGGCTTTCAAAGTCGAACGCGAAAACCCGGTTCCTGATTTCAAAGCCGGCGATACCATTACCGTTACAATTCGTATCCGTGAGGGCAACAAAGAGCGTTTGCAAAATTTCCGTGGCGTAGTTCTTCAACGTCGTGGCGCGGGGACAACCGAAACTTTCACTGTTCGCAAAATGTCGGACGCTGTGGGTGTTGAACGTATTTTCCCTGTCAATTCACCAACAATCATCAACATTGAGCTCAATAAACGTGGTGTTGTGCGTCGTGCACGTATTTTCTACTTGCGCGATTTGACTGGCAAGAAAGCTCGTATCAAAGAGCGTTCACGCTAAGCGAACTCTGGGCAAGCTCCGGGGGGAGTTAAGGGGAGGGAGCTCGTCGATTTCAGACAGTTCGTCCCCGATCACGATTTTTTATTATTGCTGTCCGGTAAAACTTTTCTCGTAACTAAGATAGGGCTAATCACCTTTCTTCATTATTATTTGACTTTGCTGATAGCTATTAATCAACCAGAATAACGACGATTAACAAAAAAGATGTTTTACCGGACAGCCGAATAGCTTAATTGAGGGGAATTGTGCTACACGTAGTTTGTCTTGCGACAATATCGAGCATAAACCATCAAATATGAT
>JAVWYC010000207.1:0-1966 GCA_036661755.1 Mucinivorans sp.
AAAAAGAAATGAACTGTGGGGGTCTGGGGGTACACAAACCCCCAGGATAGAACAAACTAAAAAGATAGAAAAGAAATAGAGCCAGAAAGGAACAACCCAAAAAGATAGTACAAACTAAAAAGACAACCTAAAAAGATAGCGCGGTTTGCGCAAGGCAAGCGCGCAGGTTTGTGTCGCGCAAACCCGCTCGCGCGCGAAAAATCGACGCCAAACCAACTAGTAACCCAAAATCCGCATCATCGAACGATACGACTGCTCCTTAGCAAACAAACGCGTCACATACTCACCCGTCTCCTTGTCGCGATCTATAATAATATGCTTGGGAGCCGGAATTAAACAGTGCTGAATACCACCATAACCACCCAACGACTCCTGATAAGCCCCCGTATGGAAAAAACCAATGTACTGCGGCTCTCCATTCAACTTGGGCAAATAAATCGCGTTCTGATGAGCCTCCGCATTATAAAAATCCTCGCTATCACACGTCAAACCACCAAGAAAAACACGCTGATACTCCTTGTCCCAATTGTTGATGGCCAACATGATGTAGCGTTGATTGATGCCCCACGTGTCGGGCAATGTGGTCATGAACGACGAATCGATCATGTACCACAACTCTCGATCGTTCTGCTGACGCTGATTGATTACCGAGTATAAAGTGGCCCCCGATTCACCAACGGTGAACGATCCAAACTCAGTGAAAATGTTCGGCTCCTCGACTCCACCTTGATTGCAATGGATCTTGATCTGCGAAACGATCTCTTCGGCCATATACTCATAGTCATACGAGAAAGCAAGCGAGTTCTTGATCGGAAAACCTCCTCCAATGTTCAAACTGTCCAGCGTGGGGCAGATCTTTTTCAGCTCCACATAAACCGACAAACACTTGCTCAATTCGCTCCAATAGTAAGCCGTGTCACGAATGCCGGTGTTGATGAAGAAATGCAACATTTTGAGCTTGAATTTCTTGTTATTCTTTATCTTTTCGGTGTAGTAGCTCAAAATATCCGAGTAACGGATCCCCAACCGCGAGGTATAAAAATCAAATTTCGGCTCTTCTTCCGAAGCAATGCGAATGCCGATATTGCAGGTTCGGTCGAGCTCCGCATCGAGCAACTCTAAGTCGTCTTTGCCATCGAGCACAGGTATCGTGTTGTGGAATCCATCGCGCACCAACTGCGCAATGTTGTCCACATAGGCAGGCCGCTTGTATCCGTTGCACACTATATATATGTCTTTGTCCAAGGCGCCTTGTTCATACAGGGCGTTGATTATGTGAATATCGTAGGCCGATGAGGTCTCTAGGTGTATTTTGTTGCGCAGTGCTTCTTCGAGTACAAAGCAGAAGTGCGAGCTCTTGGTGCAGTAGCAATAGTTATACGATCCGTGGTAGTCGACCTTGGCCATGGCTACGTTGAATAGTTTACGTGCACGGTTGATCTGTTCGCTAATCTTGGGTAGGTACGTAATTTTCAGTGGTGTACCGTATTGTTTGATCACGTCCATCAGCGGCACTCCATGGAAGCTAAGGTCGCCTTCTTCGACAGTAAATTCGTCTTGTGGAAATTCAAAAGTTTGTTCGATCAGGTCTTGGTAGTGTGTCTTCATTGCTTGATTTTTGTATATCCGTTGCTGATGGATTGATAAAAAAAACGAGATCCGCGTGTGGTGGATTCAAAAAAGTGTACAAAGGTGCAATTATTTTTTTGTTTTTCAATAATTTTTACAAGAAAAAGGCGATTGTGCGTCAAAAAATATTTTGCATGTGGTGGTGTTTTTATTGTTGGGTTTATTTTGGGGATTTTGGGAGGGGTACCTGCCCTCAGAGGGAGCCAGTTCCGAAAAACGAAGTTTTTCAAGAGCCGGTTAAGAAAAACGCAGTTTCCAAGAGCAGTTAAGAAAAACGAAGTTTTTCAAGAAAAGTTTTGGGTGACTTTTTCAAAAGTCACGATTAGTCACGGCGATT
>JAVWYC010000208.1:0-1931 GCA_036661755.1 Mucinivorans sp.
T
Source organism: Mucinivorans sp. (assembly GCA_036661755.1). Lineage (GTDB taxonomy): Bacteria > Bacteroidota > Bacteroidia > Bacteroidales > Rikenellaceae > Mucinivorans. The sequence continues at coordinate 2 of JAVWYC010000208.1, forward strand.
CTGAACCAGTTCTTGAAAACTTCGTTTTTCTTAACTGCTCTTGGAAACTGCGTTCTTTTGATCGGAAAAATACAGCAAAAATACCTCACCACAATCCCAACAAAAACAATAAGTCAAAAACCGAAAATAGACACTATCGCACGACGCAACTCAACTCGACCCAACGCCCCATGAGCCATCTGTGGCAAACCACGCATCGGCACAAAAAGTAACGCGGGAATAGAACGAATACCAAAAGCCGCCGCCAATTCGTCCTGAGCCTGCGTGTCTACTTTATAAACGTAAAGCCGCCCATCGTACTGCTCGGCCAACTCGTCGAGCGTTGGAGCCAACTCCTTGCACGGAGCACACCACGAAGCATAAAAATCAACTATACAAGGCTTGTCACCCAAATATTTCCACTCCGTGGGATTTGTCTTGTAATCAACAACACGCGTTAGAAATTCGCTCTCTGTCAGATGGATAGGTTTCATGGCTAGTACCGTTTTTTTTTGACGGTTTGACAACATATCAAACCACAAAAAACAAGTAGCATAAATCACGCCAAAAATTCTATTTTTCGTAGGCCGCCACAATTTTACTCACCAAAGGGTGACGCAAAATGTCGCGCGAAGAAAATTGCACAATAGCAATACCCTTGATCTTATCGAGCCGCTCGATGGCATTGCTCAAACCAGAGACCGTGGATTGCGGCAGGTCAATTTGAGTTAAATCGCCCGTCACAATAAATTTGGCCGAACGCCCCATACGCGTGAGGAACATTTTGAGCTGCTCGCGCGAGGTGTTTTGCGCCTCGTCGAGAATCACAACCGCTTGGTCGAGCGTACGCCCACGCATATAGGCCAGAGGCGCGATTTGCACCACTCCTTCATCGATAAACTCATTGAGTTTGCCTCGTGGCATCATATCGCCCAGAGCGTCGTATAGCGGTTGCAAGTATGGGTCGAGCTTCTCTTTCATGTCGCCGGGCAAAAAACCGAGCTTCTCGCCCGCCTCAACTGCCGGCCGAGTAAGTATTATCTTACGCACCTCTTTGTTTTTGAGCGCACGCACGGCCAATGCGATGGCGGTGTAGGTCTTGCCGCTACCCGCCGGGCCGACGGCAAAGAGCATATCATTTTTGTCATACTGCGCCACCAACTCTTTTTGTGCCGGCCGTTGAGCACGAATGGGCACACCATTATTGCCAAAGAGGATCAGATCGTCCACCGCACCCTCGCTTTGGAGAGCCGAAGCCGGAGCCGAATTAATTTCATCGCCTTTGTGGGGAACCAAGCCGGGTGCCTCGTCAAAAATTTGGTCGATCACCGTGTTCGATAGGTGTCCGTAGCGATCTACATAGGCCATCAATTCACCTAGGCGCGCTTGATAACGTTCGATTTGCTGGTCGGATCCCACCAGTTTGATACGCCCGCCGCGCACAACGATCCGCAGCAATGGAAATTTGGCATTAATGTATTCGATATTCGCGCTGCCCGCTCCAAAGAGTTCGTGGAGCGACACAGGATCGATAAGTATTGTCTTTTCGTTCAATGTTTTGTTATTTTTTCGCCCAAATATAACAATTTTTGCATTCACAATACTACGTTAACATGATAAGGCCACTCATTTTGCGTATAGAATTTCACATCATCTATGATGACATAATCACTTTGGTAGTGATTGTCTATTTGGTATTCATTGATTATTTCGGGCGGGTTGACGAATTTCCACACTATGGACATCTTGTGCTTTTTGTTGTCGCCAAACAATTTGGGGCACGACAATAAGCAATCGTAGACAATTGATTTTTGTTGCTGTTGCGAGCCATCGCGGCCTATATCCCAACGGTAAAATCCAAGTCCTGTTGCGGATCCGCAGCAACGATATAAAACGAGAATCGGCTCGTCGCACCAACACTTTCGATCATTTATGCTGACTTCTAGCTCAT
>JAVWYC010000209.1:0-1860 GCA_036661755.1 Mucinivorans sp.
CGAATCGTGACTTTTGAAAAAGTCACCCAAAACTTTTTGTGAAAAACTGCGTTTTTCTTAACTGGTTCTTGAAAACTGCGTTTTTCTGAACTGTTCTTGAAAGCTGCGTTTTTCTGAACTCTCTTGAAAGCTTCGCTTTCCTAAACTGATTCCGATTGATCTTTTGTGAGCCTCATTTTATCATTCACTGATATATTTAACCCCCGATAATCAAGAGCCATTACGCGCCCTTTCACCACAAAATCACCCAAAAATCCTTCCGGAAAACGAAGTTTTTTAGAACTTTTTTGTGGATTTTGCTTTTTTTATTACCCTCTAACCAAAATTATTACCACAAAAATTGCAATTACATCGAATCTCTATTTGCGAAAAGTGTAGTGCTTAGAAGCCAAATAACTAACCCCAACCGTCGCTATCTGCAAAGAAAGATAAGACGGAGTAGGATAAAAACCCCACACCTCAACAAAAAGCTTTAGCCCAAAGTAATTTATCAACAAATTAACCCCCACAACTTGCGCATAACGGAACAGTTGAGTGCTCCCTTTGAGCGACGAACCGCCAAAGGCAACGTTGCGAGTAAGCCAAAAACCAGACAGAAAAGTCAATACAAACGACAACATAAAGGCCAATATCGGCGCCGAAATCACCACAAATCCCAAGATCCGGGTATCGCCTTTGCGTAGCAAAATATGGAAAAAGAAAGAGTATAAAACAACGCTGAGCGCAAGATTCAACCCGCCCACGGCCGCATAACGAAACGTGTCGCGCGGCACAAAACGAGCCACGCAAGGGAAATAAAAAAAATCGATCAGACGAGCCAAAAACCTCCCCATATCGCTACATTTTTGCACGCACAAAAACAGCCATCAGACTGTCGCCACCGTTGATCATCACAAGGTGTTCCCCCTCGATTTTCACTTGTTTGATTGTGGGCAGGAGTCGCGTAAATGTTTGTTCCAACTCCATATCGGGGCAATATTTCATTGTCGCGCCCACGTTTAGAAATTCGATATTTTGGTGACTTCCTTTTTTGGGAGTCAGCAGGTGATAGCCTGCAAAAAAGTTATTGCATAGTGCTGTGCCGTTCAACATTTTGTCGTTGGGGTTGAAATGCACTGTGATTGGTGAATTTTCGATCGGGTTGTTGTTCAATTCAATCATTGTCCAAGTGGCGCTTTCCAGATCTTCGATTTTTGGCGAAGATTGGTTACACGGAGTGCAGCACGAGGTGAGCCATAGTGCAGTGGTGAGGATGGGAATGAGCACGAATATTATTTTTTTAATCATTTTTTATGTAAATTTGTAGATGTTTTTATAGGACAAAGGTAAAAACAAAAAAGTTATGAAAAAAATTATTAATAGTTCGTCTGCCCCGGCTGCTGTTGGGCCATATTCGCAGGCTGTTCTTTCGGGTGACACTCTTTATGTTTCGGGTCAATTGCCTATTGACGTTGCCACGGGTAAGATGCCCGAGGGGATTGAGGCACAGACGGCTCAATCGTTAAAAAACATTGATGTTATTTTGCGTGAGGGCGGTTTTTCTCGTTCTGATGTAGTGAAGTCGACGGTTTTGCTTTCTAATCTTGATGATTTTGGGGCAATGAATGTTGTGTATGGTAAGTTTTATGGTGAGCCATTTCCGGCTCGTGTGGCATATGAGGTAGTTCGGTTGCCGTTGGGGGCATTGGTAGAGATTGAGACGATTGCGGTTCGTTAGCTTTTAGTTTTTGGGAGTCAGTTCAGAAAAACGAAGTTTCCAAGAGCAGTTCAGAAAAACGAAGTTTTCAAGAAAAGTTTTGGGTGACTTTTTCAAAAGTCACGATTAGTCACGGCGATTTGTCGCTCGCGCCGCTGGCATCG
>JAVWYC010000210.1:0-1776 GCA_036661755.1 Mucinivorans sp.
TTGCCGAGGCGAAGGCGAATTTATCAAAAAAGAAATGAACTGTGGGGGTCTGGGGGTACACAAACCCCCAGGATAGAGCAAACTAAAAAGATAGAAAAAAAAGCAAACTAAAAAGATAGAGCGGTTTGCCAGGCACACAAGGCTAGCTCGCGCAGCTTGCGCGAAAAAAAACGCTCGGCACACCTGAAATAAACCCCTCGAAATATTCAACAACACTTAAAGGCACGAACCATATGACGCTTACCCAAAGCCCCCTCTAAACGCTCAACCTGAAAACCGACTTCCTGCAAAGTGCGACGCACACTGCCCTTTGCACTGTAAGTGAGCAATTGCCCACCGGGCGCCATGCTGGCGTATAGAGTGGCAAAAAGCTCCTCGCTCCACATTTGCGGGACTACTTCGGGCGCAAAAGCATCGAAAAACACAAGGTCAATCGCGCCATTAAGGCATATCTCTTCTTGTGTAAGTTTCACCATGTCACCTTCGATTTTGCGGATCGAGAACGTCGGGCTCAGTGCCACACGCTCACCCCATGGCGCGCTGTGAATAGCCATCAAATCGGGGCAGGCGAAGCTCAGGCCGGTCACCACATCAAGCGGCACCGGATATAGCTCAACGGCCGTGTAGTCTACCTTTGCGCCGCTCTGCATGGTCAGCAGCGCATTGAGCCCCGACCCCAGACCAACTTCCAAAACGCGCACATCGGGACGTAAAAAACGCAAGAAAACATGACGCGCTTCGCCTATTGCTCCACGCTCGGAGTGATATAGTTGCCCTTGGAACTGAGTGCTACGAAGGGTCGACGATCCATCGGCGGTAGGTATTATTTCTATTTCCTGCATTTTTTGTAGTTGTAATTATATTTTTTTTGATAAAATCAAGTATTTTAGATACTTTTGTTGGTAGCAATGAGCAGTAGCTTTTGCATTGGTGGTCTGAAAACTAGGAACTTTCAAATGCCGTCCGATCAACGTCTATCTGCCGATTAGTTGTATCTTTTAATGTAAGGTGCAACTTCTTTCGGCGTGGGGCATTTGTGGACGGCATGGGTTTCCTAGTACCTTTCAGACTACACTTATGTATCCCACGCTTTTTTTATGTCTATGTGGGAAGTTAAGCGCTTAGTCACTCATTGCCCCAATGGGAAATGACAATAGAATTTTCACGTACAGTGGCTTTCAAAGGTTATACGACCGATCAGATCATCAGATCGAGTTATAATGTCGATGTTTTTGATAGCATTCGTCGTCGATTGAATGGGAGCATTAAAAAATTGATTATTCAAGGCTATACTACTTTTATTTGTGGGGCGAGCATTGGTTTTGGCACCATGGCGGCCGAGGAGGTGCTTGCTGTACGTTCTGTTTATCCGGCCATAAAGTTAGTTTTTGTTGTGCCTTATGGTGGTTTTGCAGAGCGATTTTCGCCATTAGATCGGGAACTTTACTCTGTTTTGTGTTCTAAGGCTGATTTGTGTAAGGTTATTGCGGAGGGTTATGTGCCTGATGTTTTTCAGCAGGCCAATAATTTTTTGGTAGACAATGCTTCATTGATGGTTGGTTATTATGACAAACCGGACTCGGAGTTGCAATATGTGGCGACTCGTTTTTCGCGTCGAGGTTTGCCACTACTCAATCTTTTTTAGTTTTTTATTGGTATTTATTTCTTTTGAAATATTTTTTTTAGTTGTTAGTTAGTTGCTAGTTGGTTTGTTGATAATATTTAGTAGTGCTTAGCTGAGCTAAACAGTGCAATGCGTATTTCCGTTGTAGAGCT
>JAVWYC010000211.1:0-463 GCA_036661755.1 Mucinivorans sp.
CCTTAGGCAATCCCCCACGGCCAACTCACAACAACCCACCGAGGCCCGATTTGCAAGGATTTCGGCCCTACTACCCCTCGAACTCGACAACTGTCTCAAAGAGTTTGTCGTGGCCAAACGACTGAGCGGACAAACCGACTACACCAAAACAGACTGCATCAGACACGCGCTCGAAAGCTATATCGAACACGAAAGCGGCTCGCTCAAAAAATCACCCTACCACAAATAATACCATATTACTATATTACCATAATACCATACTATCACAATGGAAAATAGAGAGAAAGAGATAGACCTAGTCGAGTTGATGAAAACCATTTGGCGTGCCAAGCGCAAACTATACAAGTGGGGCGCGATAGGTCTGGCGGTGGGTATTGTTATCGCCTTTTCGATCCCCAAAGAGTACAAAACCGAGGTGCAGATCGCACCCGAAGGCACGAGTACTTCCGGCTCGATGGGAGCT
>JAVWYC010000211.1:473-1671 GCA_036661755.1 Mucinivorans sp.
ATGATGGGTGTCAACATGCCGGGGGCGGATAAGTCCGGTGTGACCGAAAAAATCTATCCCGAGATCGTAAAAAGCACGCCTTTTTTGCTCGAATTTGCCTCGATCATGGTCACTACTAAGCCCAAAAAAGACGAAAAAACGCCGCCCGTCACCCTATATAAATACTTGACCGAGGATCAAAAATCGCCTTGGTGGAGTGCTATTTTGGGTGCTCCGATGCAGGCTTTGGGTTGGGTGATGAGCATCGGTAGCGACGAAAAAGAGGAAGAAAAGATCGATTTATCGGTCGATTCGATCAATTTTTTCAACCTCGACCCCTCGCTGCGAGAGTTCACGGCGGCTCTGTCGTCTCGCATCAAGGTCGAATTAGACAGCAAAAGCGGCATTTATAAGGTATCATCAACGATGCAAGATGCAGTGGTTTCAGCGGTTGTCGCCGATTCGTTGCTCAGCAAGTTGCAGCGTTACATGACTGCCTATCGCACACAAAAGACGCGTGCCGATTTGGAGATGAACGAGAAGATGTTGGCCACGGCTCGTGGCAAATATTATGAGTTGGATCAGGCTTATGCCCAAGCGCAGGATCGCAATCGTGGTTTGATCATGCAGAGCGCACAGGTTCCCATCGATCGTTTGTCTAACGAAAAGTCGTTAGCTTTCACCGTCTATCAGCAGTTAGCATCACAGGTAGAGATGTCTCGTGTGAAGTTGCAAGAGGACACTCCGATCGCCACGATCATCGAGCCTGCGAGTGTCCAGCAGCGCGCCAGCACTCCCAACAAGAAGTTGATTGTGATCGCCTTCACGTTTTTGGGTCTTTTTGCCGCGGCAGGTGTTGTTGTTGTTGGCTCTATCACTCACAGCGACCGCCAAAAGTCTTAGCTCATTTTCTATTTATCGAACGTGTGTGGCGTTTGGTCTCTTTTGATTCTATACTTTTTCCGGTAATCAGATGCCAAGTGGTGTTTTCTATTTTGTTGTGGCGGAACATATTTTGCGTTTCAACATTTCTACCACCAATCATTGCAAGGCGTAATGTTTGGCGGAGAAAATGTTAATGCACATAAAACGGGCTCCGACACAGCAATAGAATGCCACTTATGTGGCCGCGGGTTTGGGGCGCGCAGCCCCAAGTAGCAAGGTTGTGGCCAGACACGAGCGGTTGCGCGCCCTGCGGTTTGCGCTAGCTGTACAGCTA
>JAVWYC010000212.1:0-1668 GCA_036661755.1 Mucinivorans sp.
GTTCTTGAAAGCTTCGTTTTTCTGAATCGGCTCCAAGTGATTCCGTTTCTTTCTTAACTGCTCTTGAAAACTTCGTTTTTCTTAACTGCTTCTAACTTAACGCAAGCCCGCAACATTATATTCCCGTGTCAAAAAATACAGCACAAAAAATACAGCACAAAAAACCCTTCACAAAACTCCCCCCCCCAAAAAAAATCACAACTAAGCCAAAGCTTGCGCAATGTCAGCAATAATATCATCGGCATCTTCAATACCCACCGACAAACGTATCAAATCAGGACGAATGCCGGCCTCAAGAAGCTGCGCATCAGAAAGTTGACGGTGAGTGTGGCTCGCCGGATGCAATACACACGATTTGACATCAGCCACATGGGTAACAATAGACACCAACTCCAAAGCGTCCATAAAGCGGATCGACTCCTCGCGCCCACCCTTGATGCCAAAAGTCACCACACCACACGAACCCTTGGGCAGATATTTAGTAGCCAAAGCGTGATATTTATCGCTCTCTAAACCCGAATAATTTACCCACGCCACCTTAGGATGATTTTTGAGATAGGTAGCCACCTTCATCGCGTTGGACGAGTGGCGCTCCATGCGCAAGTGGAGCGTTTCGAGCCCAAGGTTGATCAAAAACGCATTTTGAGGCCCTTGGCTCGAACCTAAATCACGCATCAATTGCACAGTTGCCTTGGTGATATAAGCGCCTGCCAAGCCAAAAGCGGTGGTGTAGGTCAGCCCGTGATATGATTCGTCGGGGGTGGTTAGACCCGGGAATTTATCGCCCACAGCTACCCAGTCGAAGTGTCCGCCATCGACAATGGCGCCGCCAACGCTCGAAGCGTGACCGTCCATATATTTGGTGGTGGAGTGGATCACTATGTCGGCTCCCCATTCCAAAGGGCGACAGAGGTATGGGGTGGCAAAGGTGTTGTCGACAATCAAAGGCACACCATTTTTATGAGCCAAGGTGGCGAACTTCTCGATGTCGAGCACGGCCAGAGTTGGGTTAGAGATCATTTCGCCAAAAAGGGCTTTTGTATTGGGGCGGAATGCTTTTTGTAGCTCTTCGATCGAAGCATCGGCATCGACAAAGGTCATTTGGATCCCCATTTTGGCTAGTGTAACGGCGAAGAGGTTGTATGTACCACCGTAGATGGTAGACGAGGCGACGAAATGGTCGCCGGCCGAACAGATGTTGATGATTGAATAGAATGAAGCGGCTTGCCCTGAGGAGGTGAGCATGGCTGCAGTGCCGCCTTCCAGGGCGCAGATTTTGGCTGCCACCATATCGTTGGTAGGGTTTTGCAGTCGGGTGTAGAAGTAGCCGGCTTCTTTAAGGTCGAAGAGGTCGGCCATTTGTTCCGACGTGTCGTATTTGAAGGTAGTGCTTTGGTAGATAGGCAATTGTCGTGGTTCGCCTTTGTTTGGATTCCAACCTGCGGTAAGGCATAGGGTGTCGATGCTCAATTTTTTGTTCATATTTTTATTTGTCTATTGTTAATTAAGGCGGGGGGTGGGCGTGGGCGTTGGGTGTGGGAGCAAAAATACAATTTTTTTGAAGAAGTCGTCTAAAATTTTTTGTGAAAAATTTTAATTTTTGATTTGTTTTTGCTTTGGTGATGGTGAGCTAATGGTGGTGACGGTTTTGTTTTGATGAGTTTTACC
>JAVWYC010000213.1:0-1547 GCA_036661755.1 Mucinivorans sp.
TGCTCTTGAAAACTTCGTTTTCTGAATTAACGCCAGCTTAGCATAAACACAAGCTACGCCCTCCCCAACCCGCGATATCAGTGGCATTTGATTGCCGTGTCTGGCTGAGTTGAATGAAAATCCGACAAATCAAAACACGATGTTGAATAAAAAATGTAAAAAATGATGCCAAATCTAAAATATTTTGTATATTTGTCTTACTGGGTTTCTTGAAATTACATTTTTTAAGGCGAACTCTGGTACTGAAATCGAAGTTTACTTCAAGTAAATGAGAATTTTAAGATTCCAAAGCCAACTAAAAAACGATTTTTGAGAAATCACATTACAATAATATTTACAATATGATACAACTAATGCAAGCAGCCACTTCGGCGGCTGCTCTTGATTTTTCTTTGATTATTACAATCGGTGCAGCAATCATCGTTTTGTGGCTTGTGCTCTATTTTATACCCGTGGGGTTGTGGTTCTCGGCCTTGGTGTCGGGAGTTAAAATTTCGTTGTTGCAACTTGTACTCATGCGCCCTCGCAAAGTGCCGCCAGCAGTGATCGTCACCGCATTAATCGAAGGAACCAAAGCTGGATTGCATCTGGATTCCAACGAGTTAGAGGCTCACTATTTAGCCGGGGGACACGTGGCCAATGTGGTTCATGCTTTGGTGTCGGCCCAAAAAGCAAACATAGATCTGGATTTCAAGATGGCAACAGCCATTGACTTGGCTGGTCGTGATGTTTTTGAAGCGGTGCAGATGTCAGTCAACCCCAAGGTAATCAACACTCCGCCAGTCACTTCGGTGGCCAAAGATGGTATTCAGCTCATTTGTAAAGCTCGGGTTACCGTTCGTGCTTCGATCAAACAATTGGTTGGTGGTGCAGGTGAAGAGACTATTTTGGCTCGTGTTGGCGAGGGCATCGTTTCTTCTATTGGTTCAGCCGAATCGCATAAATCGGTGTTAGAGAATCCTGATTTCATTTCACGAGTGGTGCTCAGCAAGGGTTTGGACGCTGGTACGGCGTTTGAAATTCTTTCGATCGATATTGCCGATATTGATGTTGGACGCAACATTGGTGCCGTTCTTCAGATGGATCAAGCCAATGCGGACAAGAATATAGCCCAAGCTAAAGCCGAAGAAAAACGTGCAATGGCGGTTGCCGAAGAGCAGCAATTTATAGCTACCGCCCAAGAGGCTCGCGCTAAGGTGATCCTAGCAGAAGCTGAGATCCCAATGGCTATTGCCGAGGCTTTCCGCAAGGGGAACCTAGGTATAATGGATTATTATAAACTGAAAAACATTCAGGCCGACACAACGATGCGTGAAACTATTGGCAAGTAGCTTGCCGCCTGCCCGTAAGGTTTCTAAGTGGCTTGTTTCTAAGTAGTATGTGTCTATGGCGGTATATGTTTAGTTGTATAGTTTAAGTAGTATGTTTCTAAACATAGCGTCAGAAATAAAGTTTATAAATCAAGTAATGATTTTATAAAACAGAAATTGCGGCACTAAGAATTTTGTAATTAAAAAAAAGTTACTATCTTTGTGCTCCGATAAATA
>JAVWYC010000214.1:0-1497 GCA_036661755.1 Mucinivorans sp.
TGAACCGGCTCTTGGAAAATTCGTTTTTCTGAACCGGTTCTAGCTCGGCACAAGCACAAGCACAAGCACGCCCCCCAAAAAAACTAAACGTTGAAACGGAAATGTATCACATCACCATCTTGAACAACATACTCCTTCCCCTCAACACCCAATCGACCAGCCTCCTTAATAGCCGCCTCTGAACGATACGTTAAGTAATCAACATACTTAATCACCTCAGCACGAATAAACCCCTTCTCGAAATCAGTATGAATGATCCCTGCCGCCTGAGGCGCCTTGGTGCCACGCACAAAAGTCCAAGCACGCGTCTCCTCAACCCCCGTGGTGAAATACGTCTCTAACTTCAAAAGAGCATAGGCCGAACGAATCAACCGCGATACACCACTCTCCGACAAACCAAGATCAGAAAGAAACATTTGACGCTCTTGATAACTCTCTAACTCCGCAATATCAGCTTCGATGCCTGCCGCTACAATAATAACCTCCGCATTTTCGTCGGCAACAGCCGCTTGAACAGCACGCGAGAAATCGTTGCCCGTGGCCGCAGAAACTTCATCTACGTTACACACATAAAGGACTGGCTTAGAGGTTAATAGACATAATTCGGCAGCTATTTTTTCGTCCTCTTTGTCTAGTTCCACCGTGCGCGCCGATTTGCCTTGATCCAAGGCTGCCTTGTAGCGCACCAAAATATCGTACATACGTCGCGCCGCCTTGTCGCCACCCGTTTCGGCTTGTTTTTTGACTTTGGCTATGCGTCCCTCCACCGTTTCTAAGTCTTTGAGTTGCAGCTCGGTATCGATGATTTCTTTGTCGCGTACCGGATCTATCGATCCGTCGACGTGAGTGATGTTGGTGTCCTCAAAGCAGCGCAAGACGTGAATAATGGCGTCCGTCGAGCGGATATTTCCCAGAAATTTATTGCCCAAGCCCTCGCCCTTGCTCGCGCCTTTAACGAGGCCTGCGATGTCGACAATTTCGATCGTTGTTGGGATGATTTTTTTCGATTTACTGATTTCCGCCAGCGCTATCAACCTTTCGTCGGGCACAGTGATCACGCCCACATTGGGTTCTATGGTGCAAAAAGGGAAATTGGCGGCCGCTGCTTTGGCCGAACTGAGCGAATTGAATAGTGTCGATTTGCCTACGTTTGGAAGGCCTACGATGCCACATTGAAGAGCCATTATTTTTTATTTCTAGTTTTTTATTAACATTTTCTACACTGTTTTCTCGTCATAAAGCCGCAAAAAAGTCCACAAAGATAGGCAAAAAATACGATTTAGTGTGGCTTCGATGTAAGTATTGATTGGGAAACTGTTTTTCGTTTTGCCGGCCACGTTAAAATGGTTTATCGCCGTGGTGGTTGATGATCAGTTTCTTGTCTTGGCATTTAATTTATAGGTTTAGCAAAGTTTAATCGCGCCAAACAGTGCAATGCGTATTTCCGTTGTAGAGCTGCCCGAAATCAATTGCTCTCGTAGGCTTAGCTGGGAATTT
>JAVWYC010000215.1:0-1211 GCA_036661755.1 Mucinivorans sp.
ACTGTTTTTCTGCTTGCGAGTGCAAAGGTAGATAAAAAATTGATAACTCCAAATTTTATGGGATTGAAAAAATAATTTTTAAAAGTTTAGCAACCTTCCAGCACTATTTGACCGTCCGGTCTGTGATCAACGACTCTCAGAAACAGTTTCTCAATAATTGCCTTTTCGAGAGAGAATGGCTGAAATTTGGGTGTGAATAGTGAAAAATAGAGCGCGAAATACTATCTTTGTCCGCATGAAAACTGTTGTGGATATTTTTGTGAAATTGGGCGAACGCCTGCATCCTTTCGGTGACGACGATCTCTCGCGAGAGGTTGTGTCGAGAGCCTGTGAGGCGAATCATTGGTTCACACCTGCCGATATTTGCCGTGCTGTGGAGGCCATTCGAACGGAGTTTTTGCAACGCGACAAATTGACCGAGTGGCTTGCCGGCTATGCGTTGCCAGTGGCGGAGGAGCGGCGTGTCCTGATCGTTTTGGCGGGTAATATTCCCTGTGTCGGCTTCTTCGATCTGCTGTGTGTGGTGGCGAGTGGGCATCGGTGCGTGGTGAAATTTTCGAGCAAAGATCGGGTATTGATGGAGTATATGATCGGGTTGTTGCGGGATATAGAACCGGCAGTGCCGATCGAGATTTATGACGAAAATGCGAGGATAGTTTTCGATGCGGTGATTGCGACCGGTAGTGACAATGCCAACCGTTATTTCCGGGCTCAATATGTGGGTGTGAAGACGCTCCTGCGCGGAAGTCGCCACTCGGTGGCAGTGCTTTCGGGGCAGGAGACGGATGCGCAGAAGGCAGGGCTTTCCGACGATATTTTTACCTATTCGGGGTTGGGGTGTCGCAATGTGTCGTTGTTGTTTCTGCCGCGTGGTTACACTTTGAGTTTGAAACAGTTGCACGCCCATCCGAAATATCGTCATAACTACTTGCAAAACAAGGCTATGCTGACCATCGAGGGGCGGCCGTTTGTGGATTTCGGTGACGCAACAATGGTGGAGCAAACCGAATTTCCGGTGGCATTGAGTGAGCTGTCCTGTATTTATTATGACAACATGGAGGAGGTGAAAACATGGCTTATGGCGCATGATAATGAGTTGCAATGTGTTGTTGCTCAGTGTCTACCCCACTGTGTCGCGTTTGGCCGGGCGCAAAGTCCCTCCCTGACAGATTACCCCGACCGAGAAGATATTATTACTTTCCTTACGTCGA
>JAVWYC010000216.1:0-1188 GCA_036661755.1 Mucinivorans sp.
CTCCAGGATTTGTGGTTAGGCATCAAATCTTCTAGGGGTTGTACGACATTTGCCAAGCCTCCCATTTCTATTAGCACTTGCACATAATAGTGAGTATTTACCAGAATGGGCAGCTGGGCGGTTCTTGTTTGATAATCGTCCAAATAGATCTGATAATCGTCCAAATAGATCTGATAGTCACCCAGTTCATCGGTAAAATATTCAACAGAACTTTTCAGATCAGATTTAGGTTTACGTCGACCAAAGATCTTTTTTTCTCCCGCATAATCTGTTATCTCATCGGTAGACATATCGGGGGTTGGAATCTCATCCACGTCGTAGCCGTATTGCAATACCTTGTAAACAAAAGAGAGCACAGCCATTTCGTATTTTTGATCATTGGTCATATACTCTTTAGCCTTAGTCGGCTTTGGCTTGGATCTGTAAAATAGGGGTTGTATGGTGTCGCGACGAATTAGCAATTCTCTCTGAAAGTCCACTATTTTTTTGCGCATTTCAGGCGTTCCCACATTCATAACATGATCCACTATGCGGGTATCTTCCACAGCGTTACATATTGGCCCCACATATGCCACTCCGGCAGTCACATCTTGGGGATAATACATCATATAACTCATCGTATTTGTCCCTCCTTTGCTCGCTCCTGTGGCAAGCCAACTACCGGTATAACCTTTGCCCAGTGCAACACGCACCGCATGGAGGTCGGCGGCGGCATTTTCGTAAGTCAAATACTTCCAATCAAGTGGCGACGGAAGTGACAACCCAGCGTAACGATGCTCCACCTCTATTCGGTTAGCTTTGTAGCGGTTGATCAGCTCGGTTTTGAATGTTCGAGTCATACTATTTTGCGCGTGGTAGCCTTGGGTTTCGAATACGACCGGATCAGCGAAATTTTGGTGGCTCACAAATACGCGTTGATCGAATGTCCCGACAGCAGGATTTTTCGGGTCAATTAATTGCTTGAATATCACTAGAAAATGGGAGGCGTATTTTTCTGTTTTAAGTTCCTCTACCGACTGAACTCCAGGAAGTGTTTTGAGCCACGCTTCGACATTCTCTATAGGTGGGGGTGTGGGTGGAGGCGGAGTTGGAGGAATTGGCTGTTCAGGACCTTTTTCGGAACAACCAACCATAGCAGTCATAAAAATTACTGCAAAAGCTATGCGTAAATAATTCATCATTTTTAAG
>JAVWYC010000217.1:0-1017 GCA_036661755.1 Mucinivorans sp.
GTCTCCAAATATGAATTGTCAAAAGCAGTGTAGACGTGATTTTCTGAAAGCGCCGGATAAAATCCCCCTTTGAGCTGCCCGGGGCGAATCGAAAGAATAGAAGTCATAAAAACCAATGGAGGTAAGTCGCGCTTCATTTGTCGAATGTAATTTTTGCCTAACAAAACAACGTTGTCGATACTGCTACACTCCTTGTAGTACACGGCATTATGTCGGAGCTCCGCCAAATTCGCACGCCAAGCTTTTAATTTTCCGACGACATACGCCGTCGGTTCGGCGGCCGATAGTCGCGAAATTTCGTGAAGACATACTTTGATAGCTGTAATCACTTCCGGTTTCATCTCCTCTTTGTACTTGAATATCCACGATCCCTTCTTGCCACTCGGCATATCGGTTACAAACAAAATCGAGTTGAGCCAGGGACAATCGCGCCACGGGCCGGGGAATCCTCCGTTGGCCGGGAATGTTTCGTCTTTTAATTTATCGAAATCCAAAAATTTAGCCTCGTCGCCAATAATGTATTGCAAGGTGAGTGAGTTGGAGCTTCCCGGTACGTCTTGCGAAATTAAGTACTGTATAGATCCGTTGTACCAACTTATCACACGGTCGTAGCTCAATGGCTCGCGCAGTGGCTTGGCGAATCCCGCCGTGGCTGGTGGCCGTGTGCCAACGAAATAATGCAGTCCCCTCTTGTATCCCATATCTTCGAGCGCCATCAAAGTCCCGGGTAGCGTACGCGTTAGTGCTTGCTGGTAAGTTGCGCATATGATGCCACCCGTGCTGCGAGGCATCTGCTGTGTGTTGCGTAGCAAAGCCGGGGTGATTACTCCGTGCGTCTTGCCATACCTTCGCCCGGCGACGCAAATAGTTGTGTGCGCGCCCACGTTGTATAAGTCAAGTTGCGATGGGTTCATATATAATTTCTCACTCATTTTGCTACCTCTTCAAATTCCACGTACTGCTTTTTGATTTTGTCGACAAAGGCCTGCGGATCCGCCATCTCGATGTCCATTACGG
>JAVWYC010000218.1:0-507 GCA_036661755.1 Mucinivorans sp.
TCATCCCTTTGTACTCGATTTTTTGTGAATCGTGCGCAACCAAGCGATGTGGCTATAAAGTCCATCGATCGACAAACCAACCAATTGACAGTTCAAGTCCTCGAATTCCTGAGCCATACTACCGAAAGTCATAAACTCCGAAGTACAAACGGGGGTGAAATCGGCTGGGTGGCTGAAAAGAATCGACCATTTTCCCTTGTAATCCGAAGGAAAATTGATCACACCCTGAGTTGTGGTGGCTGTGAATTGAGGAGCAGCTTCGCCAATGCGTGGCATAACGTTGATTTGAGAATTTGTTTCCATAATAGTTTTATTTTTAATTGTTATTAGTTTATCTCCTTTTTGTTGATACAAAGGTATTTCATGAAACTTCATCTATCAAACAGAATTTGTCTATCTTTGTATCGATAAAAACGATTAACTATGACAATTCAACAATTAGAATATGTGGTGGCGGTGGATAAATATCGCCATTTTGTACGCGCGGCAGAGGCTTGCGGGGTTACT
>JAVWYC010000218.1:517-741 GCA_036661755.1 Mucinivorans sp.
CAATCGACACTGAGCGCGATGATTATGAAATTAGAAACAGAGCTAGGCCTGACGATTTTTGATCGCAACAGTCATCCGGTGGCCGTCACTCGGGCGGGGATAGCGGTGGTAGACCAAGCACGAGTGGTGCTCTTCAACGCCCACCAATTGCGAGAAATGGTATTGTCAGACAAACAGTTGACCAGTGGCGAACTGTCGCTTGCCATTATTCCGACCGTTGCCCC
>JAVWYC010000219.1:0-741 GCA_036661755.1 Mucinivorans sp.
GTCTACCAATTTCACCATCTGGGCAATCATCGCAAGCGTTGCCGCTGTTGATGTGGCGCACTATACGGAGCGCTTTTTGATCTGTAAACCCCTGATTTAATTTTAATAAATCGGTTTTAACAAATCCTTTCCTTAGAATGCAAAAAACCCGCTTTCGCGGGTTTTTGTGTGAGTCTTGAAACTGATCTAGTCTCAAACTCGAAATTGGTGCCCAGAAGAAGACTCGAACTTCCACGACCTTGCGGTCACCAGCACCTGAAGCTGGCGTGTCTACCAATTTCACCATCTGGGCAGTATCTTCAACGTTGCCGTCGTCGATGGCGCGCACTATACGGAGTGACTTTTGAGCTGTAAACCCCCGTCATCAAAAAAGCCTGGAAAATTTCGCGGGCGGTCGCGCAAGGTGGCTTATCGGGGCTATAAAACGCATTTCCCGGCTAGTTATTGCTGGAAATTTCCCGTTTCAATACGCGTATGCCAAACTAACCCGTATATAGACAAGGTGAAAACTCTCTAATGGCCGATTGGCAGTCCCTCGATCCCGAGGCCGCTCGTGAAGCGGAAAAATATGAAAACCCTATTCCAAGCCGCGAACTGATCCTTCAGCACCTTGCTGATCGAGGTTCGCCAGCTGCCCGCGAGCAACTGGTCGAAGAGTTTGGTCTGACCACAGAAGACCAGATCGAAGCCCTGCGTCGCCGTCTGCGCGCAATGGAGCGCGACGCTCAACTGATTTACACC
>JAVWYC010000220.1:0-718 GCA_036661755.1 Mucinivorans sp.
TGCCACCAACCCCGCCACAATCGCTATCAATATCTTTCTCATCGCTATGTTGTTTATAATGAATATATTACACTACAAATGGCCTATAAAATCGTTCGATTGAAACAACGGGTTGTTTTTGAATGTTTTAGATGCTCATTTTATGTGAAAATCTCGTATTAATATCACTATAAATCGTTATCATTGAATTTTTTACAAAAAAATATTTGCGTTTTTGCAAATATTCACTACCTTTGTCATAATGAGTGGTGAAAATACGAACGTCAAAAACCACCTTCTGTAAAACGAGTTCCAAACTCAATGCCTACGCCATTTTTGCTGTAAATTATTACTGATTTTTGCGTCTTGCTTTTGACCTTTAATTAGTATCGTTTTTTGTGAATTTTTCGCAAAGCTTTTTTGTGCCTTAATATTCTGATATTAAGGCTTTTCTGTTTGTTTATGTGTCCAATTTAATGGTACGTATAGCTAGAATGGTGCTTTTTGTCTAATAGTACTCTTTTTGTATGTGTTTATAGGTTTTAACTTTGTATATAAAACATTGCTAATGAAAAATATAGAGATAAAATTTGCATTTTTATAAATCTTCACTACCTTTGCGCATAGGTATATAAAATAAACGTACGTATAAAATAGATTTATGTAGTGTAATATATTCATTATAAACAACATAGCGATGAGAAAGATATTGATAGCGATTGTGGCGGGGTTGGTGGCA
>JAVWYC010000221.1:0-664 GCA_036661755.1 Mucinivorans sp.
ATGTTATGGAAGAAATAGAAAATATAAAAGTAGAAAAAGAACAAGTAATACATAGTTTTTATTGTAACAAATGCAAACAATTTATTAAAAAAAGCGAAGAGTATGAAGATTGTTATGTAGAAGAACCTGATAAATTAGATTTAGACATTTATATTGATGATAAATGGTATAAAAATAAAAAATATTACTGTAAAAAATGTGAAAAAGCAATAAAAAAAGAATTAATAGAAAAGCTAATTTCTTTAGATTTTGAAAAAGAAAGATAGAAAGGATTAATATTATGGAAACAAAAAAGAGTATAAACAGCATGAGAGTACACACACACACACACACACACACACACACAGGTATATACATATTATATACAAAAAATCTTATTGGAAAGGAGGTATTATTATCATTTAATACCTCTTTTTTTGAGAGGAGGAAAGTATTTAACTAATTTTCCTCGGGTGTGTAATATGAAACATTTAGTTCAATTAAAAGATAAGAATGAGCTACTATATCCTAAAAGTGCTATAAAACAAATATCTAATATATCAATTTGTGCAGGTCAAGATATAACTGATGCTTTTATTATAACTGCAAAAACAGTTATGATTTATTTTAATGTAAATGAAAATTTGTATATTAGTTCTATTTCTATTTCAAATAATTTTTATGA
>JAVWYC010000222.1:0-651 GCA_036661755.1 Mucinivorans sp.
CAGGGTTTTTATTACCAATAATAAATACAACTAAAGAAAGTGTGAATAAAAGAAGAGCTAAATATCTTCAAAGACAAAAAGCGTTACATGATCTAATAAGAAAAACAGAGGATAATCTTAATGAAAAATGGTAGACTAAAAAAAGTTTTTAAAAATAAAAAAATAAATCATTGACGAAGTTTAAAATTTATGGTACTATAATTTTTGTAAGCGGGAAACAACGACGACAAGAATTGTAGATAAGGACATTAACAACCGAATAGAGAAAATAGTCAGAAGTTATGAAAATAACAAAATGTCAGAAATGACAAACCAATAAATGGTGTAAACGTAAGTCTTAGGACTTTAAATATATTTGAATGAAGAGTTTGATCCTGGCTCAGGATGAACGCTGACAGAATGCTTAACACATGCAAGTCGATTCGATTCTCCCTTCGGGGAGTTGAGGATGGCGGACGGGTGAGTAACGCGTAAGGAACTTGCCTCTTGGTCTGGGACAACTGTTGGAAACGACAGCTAATACCGGATATTATGAGATTCTCGCATGGGAAACTTATGAAAGCTATATGCGCCAAGAGAGAGCCTTGCGTTCCATTAGCTAGTTGGTGGGGTAATGGCCCACCAAGGCGACGATGGATAGCCGGCCTGAGA
>JAVWYC010000223.1:0-566 GCA_036661755.1 Mucinivorans sp.
GCATTAGTTCCTGATCCTGAGGCAAAAACGATAATTTTTTTCATAATAGTGCTTATTTTGAGAATGCAAAAAACGGAATAAAAAACGAAAATAAATAGCTTTAAAAGACCTTTCTTGAAATTAATTTTATAAATTAGTGTCACATTTATAAACTAAATAGTTGTTTTAAAATAAAGTTTTTTATTTTTGCCAACAAATTAAATTCTAAAATTAAAGATTATGTCAGACATTGCATCAAGAGTAAAAGCGATTATCGTAGACAAATTAGGTGTTGACGAAAACGAAGTTGTAACAGAAGCAAGCTTCACTAATGATTTGGGAGCTGACTCATTAGACACTGTTGAGCTTATTATGGAATTCGAAAAAGAATTTGATATTCAAATTCCAGACGATCAAGCAGAAAACATTGCTACTGTAGGTCAAGCTATTTCTTATATCGAAGAAGCTAAAAAATAATAAATTCCCACCCGATTTTTTTTATAAACTATAAAAGGTCGGGTGTTATTATTTTTTTAAAATTTAAATTTCGATTGATTTTCAATCAAAAAGATATATTTATATTGTAA
>JAVWYC010000224.1:0-529 GCA_036661755.1 Mucinivorans sp.
GCTCTGTGTATGCACATACACCCCCATCACGTCGCCCGTTTGGAACGCCGCTTCCGTGGCGCGGCTCGCAGCTTTGCTCGCCTTGCTCATCTTGTTCATTTCGCTCGTTTTGTTGGTAGCCATGTTGAAGCCTGACGTATCGTCGGCGAACTCATCTTGGCTGGCGCACAGACTGATGCCCTCTTTATTTGGGTCGATTTGGATCTTGCTCTTTGCGCAAGCCAAGCAGGCCACCCCGGCGCCCACTAGTGCCGCCAGTGCGATCGCTCTATTGGATAGACGTTTCATATTGTGTGATTTTTGTTGTTATTTCTATTAGATTTTTATTGAATCTTTCTATCTATCTTTTCTATCTATCTTTCTCTTTTACTCTATCTTTTCGACCCGGCAATCAAATGCCACTTATGTGGCCGCGGGTTTGGGGCGCGTAGCCCCAAGTAGCGCGGTTGTGGCGTGACGCGAGCGGTTTGCGTTTGTACTATTCTGGCTCTATTTCTTTACTAGCTTTTTAGTTTGCTCTATCCCGGGG
>JAVWYC010000225.1:0-527 GCA_036661755.1 Mucinivorans sp.
GTTGGGCGCAATCCAAAGCACGGAAAGAAAAAAGGCGGGATAAAGGTGCACACCGTTATCAAAGCAGACCAAGGAGTACCTCACTCTATTCATTTCTCTTCGGCTGCCACGCACGACCACATAATGTACAGTAAGTTGAAACTATCAAGCGGTGCTTTTTTGGCGATGGACCGTGCTTATATCGACTACAAGGTTTTTGAGCAGTTTACACAGCAGGGCGTGTTTTATGTCACTAAAATGAAGAAAAATCTGCGTTTTAAGCAGCAAGAGAGTCGTTATGTGGTTAATGACGAAGGTTTGGTTGTTTTGAATGATGCAATCGTTGAATTTGAGAAGGATGATATTAGGCACACTTCCCGAAAAATCGAATATTGGGAGACAAAAAAGAGCCATTCAAGCGTTTTGCTGACCAATAATTTTGATTTACATGCCACTGAGATAATTGAAATTTACAAGCGACGCTGGCAGATAGAACTGTTGTTTAAGCAGTTGAAGCAGAATTTCCCGTTGAAATACTTTTTTGGTGA